>JAQGLR010000263.1 GCA_028292765.1 Massilia sp.
ACCCCTATGACGGCATCGGCAACGGCCAGATCAACCTGTGGGCGCCGGACGCGTATCACGGCAGCGTCTACGGTTACTACCTGGAAGCGCTGACCATCTTCGGCAATGTCACCGGGCTCGATCCACGCTCGCTGGGCGGCAGCGAATTTGTCGCGCGCGACCTCGGCATCGACGCCGCCACCGCAAGCGCCCTGCAAGGGTTCGCGGCAGCCCAGCTCGACGCCGAAGAGGTGCCCGAGCCAGGCATGGCGCTGATGTTCGCCACCCTCGGCGGCATGCTGATCATGGTTCGCCGGCGCAAAGCGGCCGTGAAAGCCGGCCTGGCAGCGTAAAGAATCGAACCAGGACCTGGTCAGCATGGCGGGACGCCACCCTCGAGGTGGCGTTTTGTTGCGCGAGCGCGTGGACGGCATCTTCATCGGCTCCGGCGACCTCGCCGCGTCGATCGGCTATATTGGCCATGTCGGCTACCCGGACGTGGTAGCTGACATCGACGGCGGCATCCAGCGCGTCCCGTCACCATCACCAAAGGAAAACAACATGAGCAACATCGGATTCATTGCCCACTCTGCGCGGGTGCGCGCACTGGAGATCATGGCCAATTTCGGCACCGGCGGGACGGTGCCGCAATGACGCACCCGTCCCATTCCCCTTCGACTGCGCCACGCGCGCTGCTGCGCGCCATGTTCGACGCCGCCGTCGCCGCCGCCCAGCCGTCGATCTGCCTGCCGCCGCACCTGCCCCCTCCACCCCGCGGGCGCACCCTGGTCATTGGGGCCGGCAAGGCCTCGGCCGAGATGGCGCGCGTGCTCGAAGAGCACTGGCCGGGCGAGTTGAGCGGACTGGTCGTCACGCGCTACGGCTATGCGGTACCCTGCGCGCGCATCGAGATCGTCGAGGCCGCCCACCCGGTGCCCGATGCCGCGGGCATGGAGGCCGCGCGGCGCATGCTGGAGATGGTCGCCGGGCTGGGCGCCGACGACCTGGTGATCTGCCTGATCTCGGGCGGCGGCTCGTCCCTGCTGCCGCTGCCGGCGCCCGGGCTGGATTTGGCCGACAAGCAGCGCCTGAACGCCGCGCTGCTGGCCAGCGGCGCCACCATCGGCGAGATGAACTGCGTACGGCGCCACCTCTCGGCCATCAAGGGCGGCCGGCTGGCAGCGGCCTGCTACCCGGCCCGGGTGGTCACCTTGCTGATCTCGGACGTGCCGGGCGACAATCCGGTCGACATCGCCAGCGGGCCGACCTGCGCCGACGCCAGCACCTGCGCCGACGCGCTGGCCGTGCTGCAGCGCTACGGCATCGAGGTGCCGGCCCATGTGCGCGAGGTGCTGGAAAGCGGCCGCGGCGAATCGGTCAAGCCGGGCGATCCGCGCCTGGCCGGCCACGAGATCCGGCTCATCACCGCACCACAGATGGCGCTCGAAGCGGCGGCCGCGGTGGCGCGCTCGGCCGGTGTGCCGGCGCATATCCTGGGCGACAGCATCGAGGGCGAAGCGCGCGACGTCGGCATCGTCATGGCCGGGATCGCACGGCAGACGGCCACGCGCGGCCAGCCGTTCGCACCGCCCTGCATCCTGCTGTCCGGCGGCGAGACCACGGTGACGGTGCGCGGCAGCGGCCGCGGCGGACGCAACGTCGAGTTCCTGCTGTCGCTCGGCGTGGCGCTCGATGGCCTGGCGGGCGTGCATGCGATCGCCTGCGACACCGATGGCGTCGACGGGCAGGAGGAGATCGCGGGCGCATTGCTGGCCCCGGACAGCCTGGAGCGCGCCTATGCACAGGGCCTGCGCGCCCGCGCCAGCCTGGCCAACAACGACGGTCATGGCTTTTTCCAGGCCTTGGGCGATTCGGTGGTGTGCGGCCCGACCCTGACCAACGTGAATGACTTCAGGGCGATTTATATCGGCGAGGATGCCCTGGCCCGGTAGTCAATAGCAGTAAAGAAAACGCCACCCTCGGGTGGCGTTGTTGTTATCGCATGCTGCTTCAACATCAGCGCTGCAGTGGTTTGGTGCTGACATCCATGATCATGCGTGCCAACAAGTACAGTCGCGGTGCGATGCTGTTCAGTTCTGCGTACTCGTCCTCGGAGTGGATCGCGCCCCCGACAATGCCGAATCCATCGAGCGCAGCCGCGCCGACGCCGCTGGCGAAGTTCGCGTCGGCGGCGCCGCCCGAACCTTCCATCGTCAGTTTGAGACCAAGCTCGCCGTAAATGGCTTGTGCGCGCGCCGCCAGCGCCTGCGTGCGCGCCGTGACGGGCATCGGGGCCATGCCTCGGGTGAGGCTGCTCTTGACCTCGGTACCCGCGATCAATTTGCTCTCAGCCATCCGCGCCATTTCCTTCTCCACGCGGTCGAATTCAGCCAGTTCGGTGGCGCGCATATCGCCGCGCACCGTTGCCGCGTTGGGAATCACGTTGGCACGTTCGCCCGCGTGGATCACCGTGAAATTGACGGTGGTCAGCTTAGCGCTGTCGCCCAGTTTCGACATCTGCAGCATCTGGTGCGACGCTTCCATTGCCGCATTGCGGCCGGCCTCGGGCGCCACGCCAGCGTGCGCAGACTTCCCCTTGACGTCGATGAGCAGGTCGGCCGTTCCCTTGCGCCAGATCACCAGGCCATCCGCGGCACGCCCCGACTCCATGCTCAGCGTAACGTCGTGCTGCTTCGCCAACGATTCGATTAAAGGAAACGTCCCTTTGGAAAACGTCTCTTCATTCGTGTTGACCAGCAAAGTAATCTGCGAAAAGTCGGTAAATTTTATCTGCTGCAGCAGCCTGATGGCGAACAGTGCCGCCACAATTCCGCCCTTGTCATCGACCACGCCAGGGCCGTAGGCACGGTCGCCCTGAATGCGAAACGGCCGGGCCGCAGCCGTACCGTCGGCGAATACCGTATCCATATGGGCCATCAGCAGGATCCTGGCTTTGCCCGTTCCCTTCAGGCTAGCCACGAGGTTTTTCCCGACGGCCGGCGCCGCCGATGAAAATTCCACCCGCATGCCCAGCTTTTTCGCTTCGTCGGCGACCATGGCGCCGACCAGGTCCAGGCCCTTTTCGCTGCCGGTCCCGGAATCGATGTTGACCAGGCTCTCGAGCAGCTTGAGCACGGCGGGCCTGGCCTGCGTAGCCCGGTCATACAAGTCTTTGTTCATGGGTCCGGCCGCCAGGGCGGTGCCGTTCAACATCAGCGCGGTCGCCATCACCAGGCTGTGCTTCTTCATCTTGCCGAAAGCGGAACAACCCATGACCAGCTCCTTGATGTTATATATTTTATATTGCCTGATTTTAATCCTAGCACGATCTTTACTGGAGAAAACAGACAATTTGGGAGCTTCCGCAGTAGAGGAAATTTCCAGGGACTCGTACTGGTGTTGCCGCCTCAGGCGGCCAGGCGTACTTCAATGCGCTCGACCACCTGAACCACGTCTTCGGGCGGCACCGGCGGGCTGAAAAAATACCCTTGCCCGATGTGGCACCCATGGGCGAGCAGCCAATTGATCGAACTTGAGTCACTGCAGCGGCAATTGGCGCAGGTAACTGAGTGAGGAAAAGCCTGTGCCAACATCATCCAGCGTCGTGGAAATGCCTTTTTCGTTAAGAGCCCGCAATACGCTCCGGGTTCGGCCGAGTTCGCGCATGAAGCACGACTCGGTCACCTCGATTTCAAGGGCGGCGGGTGGAACTTTGTATTCCTCGAGTAACTGGGTGAAATACCTTACCAGGTTCGGCGACAGGATATCCGCGATCGGGAGATCGATTGCGATCGGCAGCTTGGTCCGCCCGCTGGTTTGCCAACGTGCCTGTTCTGCGATGGCACTGCGGATGACCCAGCGATCGATCTGGACGATCTGGTTGCCGTGCTCGGCGATCGGAATGAATGTGCCGGGACTGTTTTGCCCCCGGCAGCATGAGCGTTGGTTCCGGCGCCTAGCCAGGCGCGCGCTTCAGTACGAATTCCGCGCGCGGCCTTGCGTGCCTGTCCAGGCGATAGCTCAACACGTTTCCGTCCTCGCTGAGGCTGACGGTCCAGACGTTGGTCTCCGCGCCAGGGACGATGCTGGCGGTATGGGCATCGGCAAGGAAGGACTGGGAGCGTGCCGTACCGCCCTCCTTCGCCATGCCGCCATACATGGTCACGGCATCGGGCCTGCCGTCCGGGTGGCGGTGATCGTGCCGCAGTTCCAGCCCGGCCGGTCCACGGGTGAAGATCCAGGTGCGGGAACGATCCTCGCCGACCAGCACCGGCATGCGTACGCCGGCCGTGGTACAGACGACCTGGGTCGATATCTTCTTGCCGGCGAAATCGTTTTTGGGATCGACCGCATACGCCTGTGCGCCTTCGAACCGCTGGCCGCACATGCCCTGCAGCGTGGCCATGAAATGGTCACGCGTGTCGATGGGCGCCTTTGTTGCGGCACAGCCGGCAAGCAGGCATGCGGCTGCGAGAACGGGAAGGAAGGATTTCATGGCGTTCCGGAATCTGGTTGGCGAATACCGAGGGTAACACGCCAGCCCGGCAGCAATCGGGGCCCCCGGGTGTCCTGCGCATTCCAGGCAATGCCGGCTTCGATGGCGTTTTTGTTCCGGCAACAGCCCAATGCGATAATGCCGCAGATCGCCATTCGTCCAACCACTGCGGAGAAGTTCACATGCCCCATATCGCCGGTATCGACCACGTCCAGGTCGCCATTCCCCCGGGCGCCGACGACGAGGCGCGTGCCTTCTATGGCGGCGTACTCGGCCTGCCGGAAATCCCCAAGCCCGCCCCTTTGAACGCTTCGGGCGGGGTGTGGTTCGTCACAGGCGCCACGCAACTGCACATCGGCGGCCAGGCCGGCTTCGTGCCGGCAAAAAAAGCGCACCCGGCGTTTATCGTCAAGGATTTCGACGGGTATTGCGCGCTGCTGCGCACGCGCCAGGTTATCGTGCGCGAGGAAGCGCAAGTGGCCGGCCGGCGCCGCGCAGGCATCGAGGATCCGTTCGGCAACCGCATTGAACTGATCGAGTCCGTCCCGGTCTGACCATGCAGCGGTTCGGCCAGGCGCCGGATTTAACGGGAATTTAACCTCGCCTTAACGGCCCCCGGACACGGGGTTTGCTAACATGCGTCGATTCGGCGTGCTCCAGTTGGCCGCGCCCCCGCCCCCTGCACATCGAGCACATGAATCACGCACCTGCCTGCCAAGAACAAGTCCCGCACCTTTCGATACAACGCCCGGCGCCCTGGTGGCGCCGGGTCGGCCCCTATCTCGGCCCCTATCTCAACCTGTTCTACCTGCTGGTGGCGGGGCTGGCGATGCTGTCCGTGTCGCGCATCGCCCTCGTGACCTGGCAACACGACCGGGTGCAAGCGGCCGGCATCTACAACGAGATTTTCGTGCAGGGCATCCGCGCCGACCTGATTCTGCTCGGCTATTTTCTCGTGATCCCGCTGCTGCTCGCGCCCTTTCTCGCCCACCAGCGCAGCGCGCGCCTGTGGGCCGGGCTGACTTCGTGGTGGGCCACGCTGGCACTGGTGTTCATCGGGTTCATGGAACTGGCCTCGCCCCAGTTCATCATGCAATACGACGTGCGGCCGAACCGCCTGTTTGTCGAATACCTGTCGTATCCGGCCGAAGTGTTCGGCACGCTGTGGCACGGTTACCGCCTGGCCTTGATACTGACGACCGGCGCTACCCTGCTGCTTGCCTGGGCCTTGCATGTCGCCCTGAAACGCGCATCCGCCCACATGACGATGTGGCCGGCCAAAAAGCTGCTGCTGACCTGGCCCCTGCTGGTGCTGCTGGTGTTCGTGCAGATCCGCTCCACCACGGGGCATCGGCCGGCCAACCCGGCCCTGTTTGCGCTGAGCGGCGATGCGCTGGTCAATTCGCTGGTCATCAATTCGGCGTGGTCGGTGCTCGATGCCATCAGTTCGCTGCGCAAGGAGGCCAACTCCTCGGAAATCTATGGCAGCATGCCGCGCGAAAAAATACTGGCCGAGGTGACTTCCGCGCCGTGGATGAAAGGCTACCAGTTTACGTCCACCGACATCCCCACCCTGCACTTCCAGCAAGCGGCAATTCCCCGCGAGAAGCCGCTCAACCTGGTCATCGTGCTGGAGGAAAGCCTGGGCGCCACCTTCGTGCAATCGCTGGGCGGCCTGCCCGTCACGCCGGAACTGGAAAAGCTCAAGCATGAGGGCTGGTGGTTCGAGCAGTTGTACGCCACCGGCACGCGCTCGGTGCGCGGCATCGAGGCCGTTGTCGCCGGCTATGCCCCGACCCCGGCCCGCAGCGTGGTGAAACTGTCGCTCGCGCAGCAAAACTTCTACACGCTGGCGCTCGGCCTGGGCAAGCAGGGCTACCAGACCGAGTTCGTGTACGGAGGCGAAGCGCACTTCGACAACATGCGCTCCTTCTTTACCGGCAACGGTTTCCAGAACGTGGTGGACCGGCGCCACATGCAGCCCCGCTTCGAGGGCAGCTGGGGCGCGTCCGACGAAGACCTGTTCGATACGGCCTTGACGCGCCTGAGCCACCTGCATGCGCAAAAGAAGCCGTTCTTCAGCCTGATCTTCACCTCCTCGAACCACGAACCGTTTGAATTCCCGGACGGTAAAATCGCCCTGCACGACCCGGTCAAGCAAGGCGTCAACAACGCCGTCAAGTACGCGGATTTCGCGCTGGGCAAATTCATCCGCGCGGCGAAGCAGCAGGACTACTGGCGCGATACCGTCTTCCTCATCGTGGCCGACCACGACAACCGGGTCTACGGGGACAGCCTGGTGCCGATCAAGAAGTTCCACATCCCCGGCCTGATCCTCGGCGCCGGCATCGAGCCGCGGCGCATCCGGACGCTCGCCAGCCAGATCGACCTGGGCCCGACGCTGCTGTCGCTGCTCGGCGTCTCCAGCGCGCACCCGATGATCGGCCGCGACCTGACCCAGGGCAGTACTGCGCCAGGGCGGGCGATGCTGCAGTTCGATAACTATTTCGCGTGGCTGGAAGGGTCTCAAGCCACCATCCTGCGGCCCCGCCAGCAGCCCTTGCAGGGCCGTTACGACGCCGCGAGCGGGGAGCTGGTCCTCGACACCGCCCCGCCCAGCCAGATAGCCGTCGACCGTGCGATGGCGCATGTCATGCTGCCCTCGCTGCTCTACCGCGAGCAGCGCTACAAGCTGCCGAAGTAAATGCCTCGCACCGGGCTCTATAATGAGCCAATGCGCATCCTGATCATCGAAGACAACGCCGACATCGTCGCCAACCTGTATGGATTCTTCGAACCGAAGGGCTACGTGCTCGATTCGGCGCCGAATGGCTACGGCGGGCTGGGGCTCGCCAGCGAGCACGACTACGACGCGATCGTGCTGGACGTGATGCTGCCGGGCCTGAACGGCCTCGAAATGTGCCAGAAACTGCGCGGCGAACTGCGCAAGAACACGCCGGTCCTGATGCTGACCGCGCGCGATACGCTCGAAGACAAGGTCGCCGGTTTCGACAGCGGCGCCGACGATTACCTCGTCAAGCCGTTCTCGCTGGTCGAGCTCGAGGCGCGCCTGAAGGCACTGGTGCGCCGGGCGCGCGGCGCCGGTACCGCCAGCGCCGTGCTGACGGTGGGCGACCTGGTCTTTGACACGGAAACCTTCCAGGCCCGGCGTGCCGGCATGCCGCTGGCGCTGACCAGGACCGGCTACACGATCCTCAAGCTCTTGATGCGGGAAACCCCGAAAGTGGTGCCGCGCGACCGGATCGAACACGCGCTGTGGGGCGACAACCCACCGGATACCGACGCCCTGCGGGTGCATATCCACGCACTGCGCCAGGCGCTGGACAAGCCCTTCCCGCAGCCGATGCTGCACACCATCGCCAAGGTCGGCTACAAGCTCGTTCCGGCCGATGAATCCGGCCGATGAACAAGGCTGATTCGCTGCGGCGCCGCATCACCCTCGCCTACCTGGCGTTCGCCGCCGTGTCATCGGTGTTCTTTGCCATCATTGCCGCGCTGGCGGTCGAGGGGATCGAAGTGCGCCTGGTCGACGAGCGCCTGGAGGAAGTCGCCGCCTGGGCCGGCCCGCGCCGCGCCGGCGGGCTGGCGGTCGACATGCCGGCCGGACTCAGTTATCACCATGGCGCCGGCATTCCGCCATCCTTGCTGGCCTTGCCGGAGGGTGTGCATGAAGTCACGGTCGACGGCGTCGACCTGCACGTGCTGCGCGGGCGCGATGGCAGGGGCGAATGGGCGGTCGTCGACCACGGCAGCGCCTACGAGCAGATCGAACTGGTCGTGTATTCGATGTTCGCCGTGGCCTTCATGGGCTTCATGGGCTTTGCCGTGGTGCTGGGGCGCTTTCTCGGCAACCGCATCGTCGATCCCATCGTGGAACTGGCCAAAGCCGTGGAAAAACGCGCACCGCAGTTGCCGCTGCAGCAGCGCAAGGACGAACTCGGCCTGCTGGCGCGCACCATTACCGGCCACACGGCGGAGCTGAAGGAATTCCTGGACCGCGAACGCTTCTTCACCGGCGACGTCAGCCACGAACTGCGCACCCCGCTGACGGTGATCAGCGGCGCCGCCGAGCTGCTGCTGGTGCAGACGAAACACGATCCGGCGCTGTACGCGCCGGCCGAAAGGATCTACCGCGCCGCCCGCGACGCCAGCGATGTCACGTCGATGCTGCTGCGCCTGGCGCGTTCGCCGGAGCAGCTCGAGTGGGCCGCGATGCCGGCGGCGGCGCTGGCCAGCGCAGAGGTAGCCCGTTGCCAGGGGCTGGTGGTGAACCGGCAGGTAGCGCTGCGCTATGCCGGCGGAAACGACTTTACCGTGCACGGCGTGCGCGAACTGGTGCTGGCCGCGATCGGCAACCTGGTCCGCAACGCCTGCCAGTACACGGATCGGGGCCTGGTCGAAGTCCGGCTGGAAGGCTCCAGCGTGATCGTCGCGGATACCGGCCCCGGACTGCCGCCGGGCGCCCGTGCGCGCCTTCGCAACGAGCCGATGCCGGCGGGCGAGCGCGGATCGTCCGGAACCGGGCTCGGGCTTGGACTGGTCCAGCGCATCTGCGCCCACCTCGGCGCCGCCCTCATCCTCCGGGAGCAGGTGGGCGGCAGCTGCATCGAAATCCGTTTTCCGCGGGAGTTAACCCGGCATTAACCAGCCGTTGACGCAGGCTATTCAGGATCTGTCTTATTCCGAAATAATCCTGATGACTTTGACGGCGGCCCCGCCACCGGGAACCAGCGCGCCGGCCAGTTCCGATCCCATTTCAAACAGCATGTCACGCGTGGTGATCGCCTGGAGCTTTTCCTTGAACCACTGGCCATTCTCGATCACTTCGCCCGTCAGGCCGTCGACTTCGATGACGCCCACCTTGTCTTCGGTGGTCCAGGCGTATTCGAATGCGAATACAGGGCGGTAATACAGATGCACTTTCTCAACCGTGACGAGGTCCTCCTGGAACTCGTGCGCATTGATCACCTCCGCCGCCAGCGTCTGGCGTATTTTTTGCAGCAGCATCGGCAAACGCAATTGCGGAACGATCGCTTCGGGCAACTCGAGCACCGTCTGTTCCTGCACCTTGTATTTGTTGATGTAGTTCGCCAGCGCGCCTTTCTTCAGATCGCGCGACAAGCCATCGAGATGATCTTCGTAATTGATTTTTCGATGCGAGTACTCGACCGCCTGCAGGCTGATCGTCCGCTTGTTTCCCTGCTCCGCGATCGAATATTCCTGGCCGTTGATGAGTATCTTGTTGGCATACGCATTCCCGATCTCCACGGGATAGACCAGCTCGCGCGAATAATCGACCGAACGGGTTGTCACGACGTGCCAGAACGGCTCGTAACGCAACACGTGTTTCGAAAGGAGTACGGTGTCGTCCTTGGGACGCTTGAACGGATTGAGCTTGGCAAACAATCCAAAAGCGTTCAGTTTTTTTTGATTCGCCTGCTCGGCGGCGGCGCTCAAGGGATAAACCTGGTCGAAGACGAATACCTTTTCGGCATTGTCCATGTATTGAATACGCTCCGCCATAACAATCCCCAAGGAAATATTTTTAAAGAAATATATATTAAGCTATTTCTTCCGGGTTTAGGACGCAGGCCGGAACGGTAGCTTAGCCCACTTGCACTACCCGCGCCTCGCGCATCATGCGCCGGATCGTCACGATATTCACGGCAGCGATCACCAGTTCCAGTGCGGTCCCGCCAATCGAGCCGGTAATCACATTATTCGCAATCCACAGCCCCGTCCCGCAGAGCATCGCCACGCGCATCCGGACGCCTTCCATCAGGAACAGGGCCAGCGTCCCGATGCAGGACGCGCCCAGCGGCAGCCAGTCGCTCCAGCGCGTGGCGAGCGTAAGCCCGAGGGCAAGATTGATCGCGATGACGGCGAACGCGACCCACTTCGAGCGGGTGTACAGCGACAGCACCGAGCGCAGCAGCGACATGGTCGAACTCGCGACCGCAGTCGGTTTGCCGAGCAAATAGAAATGGATGATGTAGGCGAAGCATTCGGCCGCCATGAAGAGCTTGAAGCGGCGGTCATTCTTCTGTGAAAAAGAGCTGACACCGAGCACGAAGGCCGCATAGCCGACGCACTGCGCGGGAGAAAACCAGTCAATCGTCAT
>JAQGLR010000265.1 GCA_028292765.1 Massilia sp.
AGCGCGCCTGGAATGCTTCGATGAAGTGGAGCGGATTGCCTTCGTGCGTTTCGGTCACGATGCCGTTGGTGACGATCTCGGTGAGGTTGCCGCTACTGCGCAGGAGCGTCTTCGCCGGCAGGCCGATGAAGGAATAGCGGCCGAAGCGCTCGCCGCCGACGACCGATTCGAGGAGGAAGGTGTTCTTGCCGGTGTCCTGCGACTGGGCCAGCTTGAGGTACAGGGTGAGCGGCGTTTCGAGATCGGCAAAGGCTTCGGCGATCAGCGGAATGCGGTTATAGCCCTGGTTGGCCAGCGATTTGAATTCGAGTTCGGTCATGTTCTTCTCCGGGCCGCCAGCATTCGAGTTGGAGGATGGGCGGCGGTGGTTCAAAAAACCTGCCGGTGCTTGTGCAACCGGCAGCAATCAGGATGGGTTTAGTTGGCCCGGGATTGCCAGCGTCGCCACAGCCAGGCCTCAAGGGCGCAGGTGTGATTGACGGTGTGTTTTTTAGTGAAGTACATGTATAGATGAGTTAGTTTTGAATGCTGTTGTGCGCACGAACGAGCTCGGCGGCATCGAGTAGCGAATCAACTATACCATCGGAATCGATGCTTTGCACAGGCCTTCCGTGGTTATAACCATATGGCACGGTGAGCACGAAACAGCCTGCGGCACGCGCCGCTTCGGCGTCGTTCGAGGAGTCGCCGATGGCCACCACCTGGCCCGGGGCCAGGTCGAAATCCTGGCAGACCTGCAGCAGCGGCAGCGGGTCGGGCTTCTTCCTGGGCAGCGAGTCGCCGCCGTAGACCAGCTCGAAAAACGGCGCCAGCCCTTTTTGCGCCAGCAGCGGGGTGGCAAACGCAATCGGCTTGTTGGTGACGCAGGCAAGGCGCAGGCCAAGCTCGCGCAGGGCCGCGAGTCCTTCGATCACGCCGTCGTACAGCCTGCTCCTCTGTCCGTTGATGGCCAGGTAATGGCGCTGGTAGGCAGCCATGGCAGCGTCGAAGACGGCCTCGATGCGCCCGGCGTCGTAGTCGAGCGCCAGCACGTCGCGGATCAGCTTTTCCGAGCCCTTGCCGACCATCGGGTGGATGAGGTCCTGGGTGATCGGGGCCAGGTCGAACTCGGCGCGCATGCCGTTCAGGGCCAGTTCGAAGTCGGGCACGGTGTCGAGCATTGTGCCGTCCAAATCGATAATCGCAGCCCGGATGGCCGCAGCGCCGGCGCGCACCCTTACTTCCCGACCGTGGCCAGTTCGGCGCGCATGGCGTCGATCACGGCCTTGTAGTCGGGCTTGCCGAAGATGGCGGAACCGGCGACGAAGGTGTCGGCGCCCGCAGCGGCGGCGGCGGCGATGTTGTCGGCCTTGATGCCGCCGTCGACCTCGAGCAGGATGTCGCGGCCCGATTCGTCGATCAGGCGGCGCGCGATCGCGATCTTCTTCAGCGCTTCCGGGATGAAGGACTGGCCGCCGAAGCCCGGGTTGACCGACATGATCAGGATCATGTCGATCTTGTCCATCACGTGCTCGAGATAGTGCATCGGCGTGCCCGGGTTGAACACCAGGCCGGCCTTGCAGCCATGGTCGCGGATCAGCTGCAGCGTGCGGTCGATGTGCTCGGACGCTTCCGGGTGGAAGGTGATGATGTTGGCGCCGGCTTTCGCGAAGTCGGGGATGATGCGGTCGACCGGTTTTACCATCAGGTGCACGTCGATCGGCACCTGCACGTGCGGGCGGATCGCCTGGCAGACCAGCGGGCCGATGGTCAGGTTCGGCACGTAATGGTTGTCCATCACGTCGAAGTGGATGATGTCGGCGCCTGCCTCGACGACGTTGCGGACTTCCTCGCCCAGGCGGGCGAAATCGGCGGACAGGATGCTGGGGGCGATGCGGTAGGTGGTCATGGGATGGTGGAGCGGTTATGAACAGCCGCTATTTTACGCCGAGCCGCGCAGCCCCGTTTTTCGTCACGGAGTATCATGGCCTTTTGCGCACCTGCGTTTTCACTAATAAGAGAAGAGAAGCCGATGGCAACCTACGATTTCACCGTTACCGTCCGGACCAGGTACCAGCCCGAGCAGTCCAAGCCGGACCACGACGAGTATGTGTTTTCCTATACGATCACGATCCGCAATACCGGCGAAGTGCCGGCCCAGCTGATCTCGCGCCATTGGGTCATCACCGACGCCAGCAACCGCGTCCAGGAAGTGGCGGGCCTGGGCGTGGTCGGCCACCAGCCGCTGCTGAAACCCGGCGAGCAGTTCGAATACACGAGCGGCACGTCGCTGGACACGCCGCAGGGCTCGATGCATGGCGAATACTTCTGCGTGGCCGAGGACGGTCACCGCTTCGAAGTCAGGATTCCCGAGTTCGTGCTGACGCTGCCGAGCATGCTGCACTGATCAAGGCTGATGCGGCGGCTCGCGCGGTGGTTCGCGCAGCGGCTCGCGCAGTTGCTCATCCTTCTGGCGCAGCGGCCGCTTGCGGTCTTCCGGGCGGCCCGAGAACATGGTCCACCAGACGATAAACACCAGCAGGAACAGCGCCACGCCTGCTTCCAACATCAAGATCCACATACACGGTCCTTATGCAATCGATACGCCGCAGTGTACCAAGCTCGTTCGCCCTCGTGGCCCTTCTTTTGGCCGCCTGCGGCACGCCGCCGGTGCCGCAGCCCGCGAAACCCCAGCCCCAGCCCGAGCAGCCGCGTCCGCCGGCGCCTGGACCGGTCACCATGCCGCCGCCAGTCGGCCCGGTCGGCATCCCCGCTCCAAGCCCGGCGCCGGTGCCTTCGAAGACCCCGGTGTCGTTCGAATCGCTGCCGGGCTGGCAGCAGGATGACCTGCGCCAGGCCTGGCCGGCGTTCACGACCTCGTGCCGGGTGCTGGTGAGAAAAGCCGAGTGGAAGGCGCCATGCACGGCAGCGACCGCGGTCGATGGCGGCGACGGCGCCGCCGTCCGCAGCTACTTCGAAACGTATTTCGTGCCGCACCAGATGCGCTCCCCGGACGGCCTTGATACCGGCCTGATTACCGGCTACTACGAGCCGATGCTGCGCGGCTCGCGCAAGCGCGGCGGCGCTTTCCAGACGCCGCTGTACCGGGTGCCGGACGATTTGCTGACCGTCGACCTGGCGTCCGCCTACCCGAGCCTGAAGAACATGCGCCTGCGCGGCCGGCTGGTCGGCAAGACCGTGGTGCCGTACAGCACCCGCGCCGAGATCGAGCGCGCGCCGATGGCGGGCAAGGAGCTGGTCTGGGTCGACGATCCGGTCGAGGCCTTTTTCCTTGAAGTGCAGGGTTCGGGCCGGGTGCGCCTGGAGGAGACGGGCGATACCGTGCGCATCGCTTTTGCCGACCAGAACGGCCATCCATATAAAGTGATCGGGCGCTGGCTGGTGGAGCAGGGCGAGCTGCCGGCCGACGGCGTCTCGGCGCAGAGCATCAAGGCGTGGATCGTGGCGAATCCCGCGCGGCGCCAGGAATTGCTGAACGTGAACCCTAGCTATATCTTCTTCCGCGAGGAACGCCTGCTAGATGCGAACGTCGGGCCCAAGGGCGCGCTCGGCGTGCCGCTCACTCCGGAACGTTCGGTGGCGGTCGACCCGCAGCACGTGCCGCTGGGCGCGCCGCTGTTCCTGGCGACCTCGCATCCGGCCAACGGCGCGCCGCTGCAGCGCCTGATGATGGCGCAAGACACCGGCGGCGCGATCCGCGGCCAGGTGCGCGCGGATTTCTTTTTCGGTTTTGGAGGCAACGCGGCGGAATATGCGGGGCGCATGAAGCAGCGTGGCTCGGTCTGGGTGCTGTTGCCTAAATAAGTATCAACCCTCGGCGCTGCGCAGCCTGGTGCCGAATACGGTGACGATTGCGAGCAGGATGGCGCCCGCCGCGACGTACGTCAGCCCGGTACGCACGCTGAACTGTTCGGCAAGCGCGCCGGCCGCCAGTGCGCCAATCGGCGCGGTGGCCACGGTAAGACAGCGCATCGTCGCCACCATCCGGCCCAGCATGGCGTCGGGCGTGATCCGCTGGCGCAGGGCGATGTAGGGCATGAAGAACAGCATCGCGCCGCAGTCGAGCCAGAACACGACGATTGCATAAGCCGCGATCGTTAGCGTCGTATTGCCGTCGGCGCCCGCTGGGATGAGCGGCAACAGCGCGAACCCGAGCGCCGAGCCGCACAGGCCGATCACGATCGTGGCGCCGACGCCGCAGCGCTCGGACAGCGGTTTGACCATCAGCGAACTGGCCAGCACGCCGAGTCCGCCGACCATGTGCGCCGCCCCCATCATTCCTGGAGACAGGCCCAGCACGCGCGAGGCGAACAGCACGTGCAGCGCCGTGAAGGCATAGAAGCACAAATGCCATGCGGAGGCGATCCAGGCGAGGGTGCGCAGCAGGGGCATGTTCCATACGAATGCCAGGCCTTCGCGGATTTCCTGTAGCGGATGGGTCTGCGGCGGATGCGGTTCCGGCTCGCGCACCTTGATGCGTTTCAGGTTGGCGATCGAGACCGCAAAGGCCGCCACGTTGCACAGCACCGCCAGCGGCGCGCCCAGCAACTGCACCAGTCCCCCGGCAATGCCCGGCCCCAGCAGGCGCGAGGCCGATTCGGTCGCGCCGAATTTGGCGTGGGCGGCGATCAGGTTGTCGCGCCCGACGAGGAAGGTGAGGTAGACCTGCTCGGCGCCGCCGCCGACGACGTAGCCGGTGCCGATCGCGAACGCCACGCCATAGATCCACGGCACCGACAGCACACCCAGCCACCAGGCGACGGGCACGCTGATCAGGGCGACGGCCACCATCGTGTCGCTTGACAGCATCACCGGCAGGCGCCGCTTGCGGTCGAGCAGGACGCCGGTCGGCAGGCCGAACAGCAGGAAGGGCAGGGACTGGATCGCGGCCAGCATCCCCATCTGGGCGGGCGTCGCATGCAGCAGCAGGACCGCGCACAGCGGCAGCGCAAGCATGGTCACCTGGGCGCCGAAGTTGGTCAGGATGCTGCTCAGCCAGAAGCGGCGGAAGTCGGGATTGCGCAGCATCGGGTCGCTGCGTAGTTTGTCGAGAAAACCGGTTGGTGATAGGGGAGCGATGTCGATGTCTCCGGATTGTCTATACGGCAATGATACCTGTCATCCGCGCCCCGGGAGGCGCTACAATCGCCGGAGTGTCGTCTAACTCATTGTCTAAGCTAATAAGGGTGTCCCATGGAATATGCTGACCTGCTGATCGAAAACCACGGCAAGGTAGTCGTGATCCGCCTGAACCGTCCGAAAGCGATGAACGCGCTGAACGACAACATGATGAACGAGCTCGGCCATGCGCTGTATCAGTACGACGCCGACCCGGCCGTCAACGTCATCATCCTCACCGGCAGCGAAAAGGTCTTCGCGGCAGGCGCGGACATCGCGGCCATGGCCAATTACACGTATGCGGACACCTATCCCGGCAACTACATCGGGCGCAACTGGGAACACATCCTGAACGTGCGCAAGCCGGTGATCGGCGTCGTCGCCGGCTACGCCCTGGGCGGCGGCTGCGAACTGGCGATGATGTGCGACTTCCTGATCGCATCGAGCAAGGCCAGGTTCGGCCAGCCGGAAATCAAGGTCGGCGTCACTCCGGGCGCGGGCGGTACCCAGCGCCTGCCGCGCACCATCGGCAAATCGAAGGCGATGGATATGCTGCTGACCTCGCGCATGATCGATGCCGCCGAAGCCGAGCGCACCGGCCTGGTGTCGCGCATCTTCCCGGAGGAGACGCTGATGGAGGAAGCGCTGGCGGTGGCCAATACCATTGCCGAGATGCCGGTCTCGGTGGCGATGGCGATCAAGGATTCGGTCAACCGCGCCTTCGAGACGACGCTGACCGAAGGCGTGCGCTACGAGCGCCGCTTCTTCCACGCCGCCTTCGGCACGCCGGCCCAGAAAGAGGGCATGGCCGCCTTCCTCGAGAAGCGCAAGGCGAACTTCGAAGGCATGTAAGGCGGCCTGTGGCGGCGCGATGTTGCAGGAAAACCCGGTCGCACAAAAATACTTGCGCGACCGCGCCGCCGTTTGCTATAGTTCGGCTCCTTCGCGAAACACCAACGAAATCAAGTAGTTGAGAGGACAACGAGGACGCAGGATTCTGCGGTGTAGCAAAAAAAGAGGTTGACGAGAATCAGGAAATGCTTCATACTCTTCTTCCTCTGCTGCTGACGAACAAAACGATTCGCAGAACACAGCAAGGCAG
>JAQGLR010000280.1 GCA_028292765.1 Massilia sp.
CCAGCAGGATGTGCTCGCGGGTCTGTGGCATCGGGCCGTCGGCGGCCGAGCACACCAGGATCGCGCCGTCCATCTGCGCGGCACCGGTAATCATGTTCTTGATGTAGTCGGCGTGGCCTGGGCAGTCGACGTGTGCGTAGTGACGGTTTTCGGTCTCGTACTCGACGTGCGCGGTGTTGATGGTGATGCCGCGTGCCTTCTCTTCAGGAGCCGCGTCGATCTGGTCGTACGCCTTGGCTTCACCGCCGAATTTCTTCGACAGAACGGTTGCGATAGCAGCCGTCAGGGTGGTTTTGCCGTGGTCAACGTGACCGATGGTGCCGACGTTGACGTGCGGCTTGGTCCGCTCGAATTTACCTTTTGCCATTTGAGACTCCTAACGATTTTTTGAGAATTACAGGCACGCCTGACGGGCGAGTGCTACGACTGCCGCTCTAAATTCTGGTGCCCTTTACGTGGATTGAACACGTGGCCTCTCCCTTACCAAGGGAGTGCTCTACCACTGAGCTAAAAGGGCTGATGTTTGCGCCGCACAACTTGCGACACAATTTACTGGAGCGGGTGAAGGGAATCGAACCCTCGTCGTAAGCTTGGAAGGCTTCTGCTCTACCATTGAGCTACACCCGCGAGGTACAACTTCAATTCGACTTCACGACTTCTTCATTTGGTGGTGGGGGCTGGATTCGAACCAGCGTACTCAGAGAGGGCAGATTTACAGTCTGCTGCCTTTAACCACTCGGCCACCCCACCGCGAAGAACCGCAGAGTATGAAGCAAGCTCAACATGCTGTCAACTATTTCCGCCATTACCACTGACCAGGCCTAAATAGCAGCGTTGCTTCGGGGCGTGATTGTAACCGTACGCAGGACGAAACTGCAAGGGTTCTTTTTTCGCAAGCGGTGCGCTGCACGGCCGCGCGCTGCTGTACTGTATGCAGTACGCATGTATATACGTTAGCTCATGGACAGCCACGAGTCCCGCTATCCCCGCTGGAGCTGGCCGCAGATCGCCATTGCCAGCCTGTCGATCATCGCGGTCTATTTCGGCACGCGCCTGCTCAACAGCGTGCTGGCGCTGCCTGCCGGGTATGCGCTGCCGCTGTTCCCGCCGGCCGGCGTGAGCCTGGCGCTGGCCACGGCCGGCGGCCTGCGCGTGCTGCCTGCCGTGGCCATCGGCGCTGCTTTCGCCGTCCTGCCCCTGCACCTGGCCGACCCTGCGCTGTCGACCTCGGGCGCCGTGCTGGCAAGCCTGGCGGGCGCGCTCGGCGCGCTGCTGCAGGCCGGGCTCGGCGCGCGCCTGTTCCGGCGCCACATGCGCCCGGCCATCGACTCCGGGCGCGACGTGATGACCTTCCTGCTCCTTACGCCGCTGATCTGCCTGATCAGCGCGACCGTCTCGGTGCCGGTCCTGTACGCGCTGCACACGTTCGATGAGGTCGACCCGCTGCGCTTCTGGTTCGCCTGGTGGGCCGGCGACACGCTCGGCGTGCTGCTGGCCGCCCCGCTGTGCTGGATCGTGTGCGGCTCGCCGCGCCGGCTGTGGCGCCGGCGCGCGGCCCTGGTCGCCCTGCCGCTCCTGATCACCAGTACCGCCGTGGTCGTCATCTACCGCGTGGCGCTCGGCTGGGAACACGACCAGCACCTGCAGCCCTATCGCCTGAAGGCGCAGCAGACGGCCGACCTGCTGCAGGCCGAATTCAACGAGCACGTGCGTTTTGTCGGCACCTTCGCCAGCACCCTCGCCGAGACCGAGCACATCCTGGCGCGCGACAAGTTCCTGCGCATCGCCGGCGGCTATGCCGACGGGCGCCCGGAGATCCAGGCCATGAACTGGGCGGTGCCGGTCGCGGGCGCCGAGCGTGCCGGCTTCGAAGACTGGGTGCGGCGCACGCTCGACCCCGCGTTCGAGGGCATCCGCGACATGGACGATCGCCGCCTGGTCGAGGCCGGAGAGCGCGAACGCTACCTGCCAGTGCTGTACGCCTGGCCTGGCGCCAACAACCCGGTCCGCGGACTCGACTTCCTGGCCGCGCCCGGGCGGGCAGCGGCGGCGGCGCGCGCGCTCGCATCGCGCAGCCCGTTCGCCTCCGAACCGTTTACGCTCCTGATCCCGGGCGACCCCGGCATCAGCCTGATGCGCGCAGTCGGCGACGAAACCGCGCCGCCGGCCGGGGTGATCGTGTTCGTGCTGAACGCCCGCCTGCTGCTGGAACAGGCGACCCGGCGCGCCGGCTTCGACGGCTTCGACGCCGCCCTGGTCGACGTGACGGGCGGCGCCGCGCTGCCGGTGGTGGGGGCGCTCGGCCCCCCGCGGCGCGACGATTACCGCGTATCGCTGTCGTTCGCCGGGCGCAGCTACCTGGTCAGCTTCCGCCCGACCGCCGCCTACATGGACGCCGAAACGGGCGCCGCCAGCTGGACCGTGCTGTCGGGCGGCCTGCTGCTGACCGGCCTGCTGGGCGCGCTGCTGCTGCTCATCAGCGGCGAACGCGACGTGATCGAAAAGCTGGTGGCCGACCGCACGGCGCGCCTGCGCGACCGCGAAGCGCGGCTCGCGGCGATCCTCGACAACGCCGCCGACGCCATCATATCGGTCAACGCCACCGGGGTCGTGGTGTCGGCGAATGCCGCCACTGCGGACCTGTTCGGCTATCCTCCGGATCACCTGATCGGGCTGCCCTTCGGCACGCTGGTGCCCGCCGGCGCCGACAGCGACGCCAATGCCCAGCTCGGGCGCCTGTCGAGCGCGCCCCCCGAGGAATCGGTGCTCGAAGGACTCAACGCCCGCGGCGAACCTTTCCCGCTGTCGGTCTCGGTCGCGCCGGTCGACCTGGGACCCGAGGTTTTTTTCGTCTGCATCCTGCGCGACCTGACCGAGCAGCAGCGTGCACAGGAACGGATCCACCGGCTGGCCCACCACGACCCCCTCACCGGGCTGGAAAACCGGTTCGCACTCAACGTGCGCCTCGAGCAGCAGCTGGCGTCGGCACGCCGCCATAACGAACCGGTGGCGGTGCTGTTCATCGACCTCGACCACTTCAAGAAGATCAACGATTCGCTCGGCCACGCCGCCGGCGACAGGCTGCTGGTGGGGGCGGCCGAACGCATGAAAGACCTGCTGCGCGAAGTCGACACGCTGGCGCGCCTCGGCGGCGACGAATTCATCATCGTGCTGGCCGGCCCGCTCACGCCCGACAGCGTCACCGGGGTCGCCGTGCGCCTGGTCGAGTCGCTGTCGCAGCCGTACCAGCTCAACGGCTCGACCGCCCACAGCGGCTGCAGCGTCGGGGTGGCGCTGTTCCCGGACGACGGCGAAGACGCCTCGACCCTGATCCGGCACGCCGACATGGCGATGTACGCGGCCAAGCGCGAGGGGCGCGGCAATTTCCAGTTCTTCTCGCCGGAAATGAACGCCGCCACCCACGAACACCTGCTGCTGGAAAACCGCATGTGGGGGGCCTTGCACGCCGAGGATTTCGAGCTCTACCTGCAAGCGCAGGTGTCGCTCGATACCGGACGCGTGATCGGCGCCGAGGTGCTGCTGCGCTGGCACGACACGGAACTGGGCAGCGTCGAGCCGAGCCGCTTCATTCCGGTGGCCGAGGAAAGCGGCATGATCGTGCCGCTCGGCGACTGGGTGCTGGGCCAGGCGATGGCTTTACTTGCCCAGTGGCGGCGCGAGGGACTGGAAGAACTGCGCCTCGCCGTGAACCTGTCGGCGCGCCAGTTCTCGGGCGGCACGCTGCTGGCGCGGCTCGACGAACTGGTGGCGCACCACGGCATCGACCCGTCGCTGATGGAACTGGAAATCACCGAAACGGCGGCCATGCGCGACCCGGAAAACACGCGCCAGCTGCTGCGCCAGCTGCGCGCGCGCGGCTTCAAGCTGGCGATCGACGACTTCGGCACCGGTTACTCGTCGCTGGCCTACCTGAAGCTGTTCGCGATCGACCGCATCAAGATCGACCGCGGCTTCGTGCAGGACATCGAGCACAACCCGAACGACGCGGTGATCGTCGCCGCCACTATCGGCCTGGCCCATTCGCTCGGCCTGACGGTGGTGGCCGAAGGCGTCGAAACGCAGGCGCAGTGGGGCTTCTTGCGCGACAAGCAGGGCGACGAAGCGCAGGGCTACCTGTTCTCGCGGCCGATGCCGGCCCAGGAATTCCGCGAATTCATCCGGCTGCAAGTGCAGCCAGTACCTGACGCTTGAGGGCGCGGATCATCGCCGTTTCATCCGGCGGCACGCCTTCCGGCGCGGTGACGGCACGGTCGGCATAGAAAAAGCCCAGCTGGGCACGGCCGACCACCAGCGGCAGCACAATAAAACTCTTCGCATCCGGCAGCAGGGTGCGGTGCCAGGACGGCAGCAGTTCGCGGATCTTCGGGCTGGAGGCGTCCGAGATCATCAGGTCGGCGTCGTTATCCATCGCCAGCACGAATAAATCGCGGTTTGTAGTCGACGTGGGCGTCGAAGGGGCCACTGCCGGGAACGCGAAGCCGGCCTGCACCTGCGCCTGGTCCTCGCCGAACGACACCCGGGCGCGGTACTGTCCCTGGCGCGCATCCTTCAGGCACACGGTGGCGAAGCGAAAGCCGAGCGCCCGGTAGAGCGTCTCGAGCACCGCCAGGATCACGTCGTTGACGCGTGTCTTGCCGCCGGCGCGCAGCTGGGTCACGTCCTGCACCCCGGCCAGCAGCAGTTCGCGCGCGTTCTTCGGCTTGCCGCTCGGCCAGGCGCCCTCCTCCTCGCCGCCGGCGCCCAGGGTGGCCAGCAGCAGCACGTTCGGCAGTCCATCCCCCGGCTCCGGCTCGGATTGCACCATCGGCTGCAGGTTCATGCTTTCCATCAGGGCCGCCATGCCGTCGGCGACATTCGTGAAGATGCGCTCCAGGCCGGCGGCGTCGAGCTCGAAGGCGGCGCCGTAGCGTGCCAGCAGGGCGCGCGCCTCGATCGTGTCTGCCGGGTCGCCCACGCCTCCTGGCCTCCCTGTCCGGGCCAGGATGCGCGCCACATCGATGCCGAACGACGCCACCTGGCGCATCCATTCGCCACGGCTGCCGGCGACCTTCAGGGCGCCGGGGGGCAGCGCGGCCTGGGCGCGCACGATCACGTCCGGGATCTTCCATTCGGCCAGCACCGCCGCGGCCAGCGTATCGTAGCTGCAGCCGAGGATCATCTGCGAGGCCTGCGCCGGGGTGTGCCTGCCCGTCGTGACGAGCTGCTTGATTTCGCGGTAGCGCTCGTGCTCGTGCGAGGCCACCAGCACCGCGCCCAGGTTCTTGAACAGGGCGCCGATCGCCGCTTCCTCGGCGCCCTGGTAGAACGACAGGCGCGCCATTTCGCGCCCGACCAGGCTGGCGCACAGCGCCGCTTCGAGTTCGACGCGCACGCTGCCGGCCTGTGCGCCGTTATCGAGCGTATCGACCAGCAGCATCGCCAGCGCGGTGGTTTTCACGTTGTCGAAGCCCAGGAGCGCGATGGCGCGCGAGACGGTCGTCACCGCCGTGCCGGACACCGTCCGGTAGCGCACCGTGTTCGACAGGCGCAGGATGCGCTGGGTGAGCGCGGCGTCGGACAGGACGAAATATGCGAGGTCGTGCGGGCCGGGTTCGTCCGAGTCGGCCAGTTCGATCACGCGCGCGATCGAGCCCCCCAACGCGAACATCTCGGCGTCGCCGTTCACTTTTTGCATCAATGCGGCGCGCACGCGGCGGGTGGCGCCTTCGTCCGGCGTGGTGAAACCTGCTTCTGACATCGTGGATTACCCGGCTTTCCTGGCGCGTGCGCCCTTGTTGTATTTTTTCAGAACCGCCTGGTGCAGCGCCGTGAGCGCCGCCAGTTTCGGGTTGCGTGCATCCAGCCGGCGCACCGCACCCAGCTGGCTAAGGGCCTGCTGGGCGAGCTTGTCGTCCCAGCCAGTGTGCTCCAGGCAGCGCAGCAGCGCCAGCGCGGCGTTGAAGGCCACCTGCGGATTGCCCGGCATGGCCAGCGCCGCTTCCCCCATCAGGGTGACGGCGCCGTGGTGGTCGCCGCTCCTGGCGCGCTCGGCGCCATTGGCGACCAGGTCGACCACGTGCTGGCGCGTTTCCTGGGCCAGCAGCGTGCCCAGTTCCGCATGCCCGGCCTGGGCCATGACGCTCATCGCGCGGTCCATGACGGCGGCGTCGGCGGCATTGCGCATCACGTCGCGCACGAGGGCGGCCGCGCCCTCTTCCATGTCGTGCGCGAGGCAGCTGCGCGCCAGTTCCAGCTTGAGGCCGGGCGACAGGCCGGGAAGGTCGCGGCTGGCCGCGACGGCCGCCGTCAAGGATTCCGTCAGCCGTTCCCCGTTGCCGGTGTACTCGTGCAGCAGGGCCGAGGACATGGCGCTGCAGGCGTCGGCATGGGCGCGCCCGCCCATCGAGCGGTCGAGGTCGCGGATTACCGATGCGGCCGCCACCGGGTCGCCCTTGCGCACCAGCGTGCGCACCAGTTTGACATGGTCTTCCGGGTCGCGGAATTCCGAATATTTCGCTTTCGCCACCACCTGCTTCAGGATTTTTTCGGCCGTGTCGTCGTCGCCCGCCTCGAACGCGGTTTCGCCCAGCGTGCGCAGGCGCCGCACCGCGTGCGGCGACACCGCCACCGCGCGCGCCAGCACCGCCTGGCACTTGCCCGTTTCGCCCATGGCGCCATGGGTGCGCGCCAGCCAGTCGTAGGCGTCGACAAAATTGTTGTTGGTCCGGACCAGTTCGGTGAGTAATTCGCCCGCGTCTTCGTACTGCTCGCGCAGGTACAGGGTTTTAGCCAAGCCCAGGCGCGCCCAGGCGACCGCCTGGCTTTCCGCCAGGCGCCGGTAGATCGGCTCGGCCTTATCCGCTTCGCCGATGAACAGGTGCAGTTCGGCGCGCAGGCGCAGGAAATCGATGGCATGGCGCGGGTGCGCCGCCTCGCCCTCGACGCAGGCCTCGATCGCCTCGTGCTGGGCGCCCGCTTCCACCAGGCGGTACACGGGCAGGAACACGTTGCGCTTGTCCAGGGCCCGGGCAATGCGCTCGAGCAGGCGGTCGGCCGTGAACGGTTTCAGGATGTAGTCGGTCGGCGCCAGCTCGGCGGCGCTGACCACCTTGCCGTAGTCGCCCTCGGCCGTGACCATGAAGAACATGGTGCTAAGGGAAATCAGTCTGTGGTGGCGCAAGTCCTCGAGCAGTTGCTGGCCGTCCTGGCCGCCTTCGAGATCGTATTCGCACAGCACGAGGTCGAAAGACTTGATCGACAGTTGCTTGACCGCCTGGTTGGCGCTGCTGGCGTGGTCGATACGGGTCAGGCCGCACATGGTCAGCATGCCATGGATGTTCGCGCGCATGCCCGAATGGGGCTCGATGAGCAGGGCGCTGAGGCCGTCTAATTCATTCATGGCGAGAAGGTTTTCCGTTCGGGCCTGCGGTGGGCATACCGGCGTGGGCATACCGGCGTGGGCATACCGGCGTGGGCGGTCAACGTGCTGGAAACGGCTACGTTGGCGGTTCGCAAAGTATATTACGGCAGGGGAATATATTTACTGAATAGTCAGCTGGCAGGGCAAAAGCGGGCGCTACTGATGGAAGAAAGCGACAATTATCGTCGTAAACATCCAGTGAGATTGTTTTCGGACGGATTTGTGCGTTTTTAGCCGCCGAAGCCGGGGCTGGCTTCGGCCTGGCGCAAATTCTCGCTACTCGCGCATTCGGAGCGGGCGGCGCCGGTGACGATGTTCTGGTAGCGCACTTCGTATTTGCCGGCGGCAAGCTCGTCGATCGTCAGGGTGCCGTTCGCCAGCACATAGGCATGGCGCACATTCGAGCCCCGCTCGAGGTCGTAGATCTTGACGAACACCGGCGTGGTGTTGGCGCTGTTGTCGACGACGACCGTCATCTCGTTGCCGCCGTTGCCGAGCGGGTAGCCGGGGATGTAGCCGGACTCGGCCGGCCAGGGCTCGCCGTTCGGCGCCGCCCGCGTGGCCAGGTCGGTGTCGCAGCTGGGCTGGCGGCGCGGCACCACCAGCTGGGTCACGGCCAGCGCCTTGACCGGGGATGGCGGCGTTTTCTCGGCGCCGGCGCTGGTCCAGATGTCGGGATCAAGGCTCGCGGCGGGGCCCGCGGTCACGGCTGAACCGCTGCCGGTGGCCTCGACGGCCGCCGGCTTGCCGTTGAACGCCAGCGCGGTGGGCAACAGGCGCGGCTTCTGGATCAGCAGCACGCTGGCGGCCACGCCGACCGCCAGGCCAGCGCCGATGCCGAGCCACCAGCGCTTGTCGCGCCACAGGCGGCGGCGCTTGCGCGGCGGCTGGGCCGGGGTATCCCAGCCGGTTTCGCCACGCGGCCGGCTGCTGTCGTCACCGGTACTTTCCAGCCACTCGACTTCCCATTCCTCGGCCGCAATCCATTCGTCATGCTCCTTGCGGCGCTGCGGATCGGACAGGCTGTTGTAGGCCGTGTTGACGATGGCCATGATGCGGGCGGCCTTTTCGTCGCCCGGATTCTTGTCGGGATGGTATTTCTGGCTCAGCGCCTTGTAGGCCGCACGAATGACTTCATGCGGCGCCCCGCGCGCCACTTTCAGGTTGTCATAATGTGTGTGGATCTTGGCCATGGGCTCAATGAACGGCGCGCGCGTGTCCTGGTCGGGATGATAGACGATCGCGGTGGCGCACGGATGGGCCACGGTACAGCATAGCCGGGTTTGTATCCCCGGCGCAAGATGCCATACGGGCTAGAGCCGCCCGCTGCGGTCGGCCCGCACGATTGCCCCGGGCAGCTCGACCTCGTTGCCCACGACGAGAACCTTGAACAATTCACCCATTTCGGCCGGCGAAACAAGTTTTTGCACGGCTTTCGACTGTGGCAAATAACGCACGACATCGTTGGGATCCGTGCGCAGCAGCAGGTCACCGATGCCGCAACCGAGCAGGAACCCAGCCTGGTTCATGTAGCCCAGCACCTCCAGCCCGGCGTCCTGGGCGGCGAGAGCCATCGCGGTGAAATCGACGTGGGCCGTGATGTCCTGCAGGCCCGGCAGGAAGAACGGGTCCGGGTGCGAGTGGTGGCGGTAATGGCACATCAAGGTGCCGCCGACACGCGCGTCGACATAGAATTCATGGGCCGGGAAGCCGTAGTCGAACAAAATCGCCGCGCCTTTTTCTCCCGCGAACATGCTCGCCAGCGAAGCCATGAAGCCGCAGGCGACCGGGTGCAGCTCGGTCAAGTAGCCCTCGGCGAGGCTGTCGGCAGCGGGTACCTGGCGCGCCAGCTGGGCGGCAAGCAGCGGGTCGAGCTCCTGCTGCACCCAGGCGAAGCGGCCGCCTTCAATCGTCACCATCTGGCGCCGCCAGCCCTGGGCGGTCTTGATCACCAGCTCGACCGGCATGGCGTCGAGCACTTCGTTGGCCAGCACCACGCCGGAAAAGCGCGGCGGGAAGCCGTCGATCCACTCGACCATCGGAAAATCGGCGAGTGCTTCCTGCTGGCGCGCGCGCAGCTCGCCCGACAGTTCGATGATGGTGTAGCGTTCGACCGTGACGCCTTCGCTTGCCAGCGCGGTCAGCACGTCGCGCGCCAGCTTGCCGGTGCCGGCGCCGAATTCGATGATGTTGGGCGCGCTTTGGGCGATAATAGCGGCTGCCGCGCGTGCCAGCGCCTGCCCGAACAGGGGCGTGATCTCGGGTGCGGTGGTGAAGTCGCCGCTGGCCCCCAGTTTGGCCGCGCCGCCGCTGTAGTAGCCGAGCCGCGGCGCGTACAGCGCCAGTTCCATGAAACGCGAGAACGGGATCGCACCGCCGCTGTTTTGAATAGCGGTGGCGATATGCTGTTGCAGGGCGTGTGACGCGGCCAGCGCGTCGCTGTCGGGAAGGGGTAGAGGCATCCCGGCATTGTAGCCAGATCGGCACGGATCAACAATTTCAGCCATATTCATATGACGCACAGCACGTCACACATCGACCCAGAAGCTGGGCCACCGCAGGGGCCACAGGTTGCGCTGGTGACCGGCGCCGGCCGCCGCATCGGCCGCGCCATCGCGCTCGGCCTGGCCGCCGCCGGCTGGGACGTGGCCGTGCATTACCGCCATTCCGAACGCGAGGCTTTGGCAACCGTCGAGGCCATCCGCGCGCTGGGCCGGCGCGCCCTGGCATTCGATTGCGACCTGGCCGACGAGGCGGCGGTGCGCGCCCTGCCCGGCCGTGCAGCCGAAGCGCTGGGACGGGTCAGCTGCATCGTCAACAACGCGTCGTTGTTCGAATACGACAGCGCGACCACATTTTCGCCTGGCCTGCTCGCTGCGCACATGAGCGCGAATCTCGCCGCGCCCCTGCTGCTGGCGCAGGCGCTGCATGCGGCAACGCCGGCAAACGGCCAGGCCGTGGTGATCAACCTGCTCGACCAGAAACTGTACAATCTGAACCCGGATTTTTTGTCGTACACGCTGTCGAAGGCGGCGCTCGAGACCGCCACGAAAATGCTGGCGCAGGCGCTGGCGCCGCGGCTGCGCATCGTCGGCATCGCGCCCGGCATCACGCTGGTGTCGGGCGACCAGAGCGAGGAAGGTTTCAGCCAGGCGCACCAGGCGACGCCGCTGGGCCGTTCCTCGACCCCGCAGGACATTGCCGACGCCGTCGTCTACGCGGCGTCGGCGCGCGCGCTCACCGGCACGACGCTGGTGGTCGATGGCGGCCAGCACCTGGTGCCGCTGGCGCGCGACGTGATGTTCCTTACCAATTAACTGAGAACTTAACAAGGCTTCCTATGCTGTCCGCCCTGACCCACCCGAGCTTGCGCGATTGCCGCCGGCTGTTCCTGCGCAATTACGAAGTGATGATCAACATCGGCGTGCACGACTTCGAAAAGAAGGGCGAGCAGCGCGTGCTGATCAATGTCGATCTGTACATTCCGCTGGCCGAATCGACGCCGAAAGACGACCAGCTCGCCGAAGTCGTCGACTACGATTTCATGCGCGAAACGATCGCGCGCAGGATGGCCGAAGGCCATGTGCACCTGCAGGAAACCCTGTGCGATGACATGGTGCGCGCCATGCTGGCCCACCCGCGCGTGCGCGCCGCACGCGTGTCGACGATGAAGCCGGACGTGTACCCCGACTGCGAAGGCGTCGGCGTCGAAGTGTTTCAAATTAAGGAAGAAGCATGAACGCAGCGGTCATGAACGACGTATCCACCGAAGCGCCGGACGCGAAGAAGCTGGAAAAGATCGCGCACGAGAACAACAAGCTGCATAAACGCCTGTGCCGCCTGGTCGGCCAGGCGATCGGCGATTTCAATATGATCGAGGATGGCGACAAGGTGATGGTCTGCCTGTCCGGCGGCAAGGACAGCTACGCCCTGCTCGACATCCTGCTGACGCTGCGCGAACGCGCGCCGATCCATTTTGATATTGTCGCCGTCAACCTCGACCAGAAGCAGCCGAACTTCCCG
Source organism: Massilia sp. (assembly GCA_028292765.1). Lineage (GTDB taxonomy): Bacteria > Pseudomonadota > Gammaproteobacteria > Burkholderiales > Burkholderiaceae_D > Telluria. Next base: position 11,444 of record JAQGLR010000280.1, read on the forward strand.
GCCGAGGTGCTGCCGGCCTACCTGGATAAGCTCGGCGTGGATTACCACATCGAAAACCAGGACACCTACAGCATCGTCAAGCGCCTGATTCCGGAAGGCAAAACCACCTGCTCGCTGTGCTCGCGCCTGCGCCGCGGCATCCTGTACCGCGTGGCGGACGAACTCGGCTGCAACAAGATCGCCCTCGGCCACCACCGTGACGACATTTTGGAAACCTTCTTCCTGAACATGTTCTTCGGCGGCAAGCTGAAGGGCATGCCGGCGAAACTGGTGTCGGACGACGGCAAGCACATGGTGATCCGCCCGCTGGCCTACGTGAAGGAAGCCGACACCGAGCGCTATGCCGAGGTCAAAGGCTTCCCGATCATCCCGTGCGACCTGTGCGGCTCGCAGGAAAACCTGCAGAGGAAGCAAATCAAGGCGATGCTGCGCGGCTGGGAAAAGACGCATCCGGGACGCGTCGACAACATCTACTCGTCGCTCTCGACCGTGGTGCCCTCGCACCTGCAGGATCGCAACCTGTTCGGGTTTGTCGACCTCAAAACGGATGGCGTGGCCAATCCGCTGGGGGATATCGCGTTCGACGAGGAGCCGTGCGGGGCGCCGGCGGCGAACACGATTTCGCTGACGCAGCTGTAATAGAGGACACGGCTCAGGACAGGGCGCGCTGGCGCGATGCCAGCAGCGCCCCGGCAAATAGCGCCAGCGCCGAAAACACCAGCCCGCGCTGCAAGCCGCCGGGCCCGTCGGCGATCCAGCCGGTCACCGACGGGCCGACGATCTGGCCCAGCGCGAACACGGTCGTAAAGGCGCTGATGCCGGACGACCACGCATGCTGGGGCAGGTTGTGGCGCACCAGGGCCGTCGTCGAGGCCACCACCGACAGGAAAATCCCGCCGAACAGCAAGCCCGAGACGAACATCAGGACGGGTGCGGCCGTCAGGGCCGGCAGGATCGTCGCCACGCCCAATAGAGCGTTCAGGATGGCCATCGATTGACCGCCCTTGAAGCGATCCAGCATGCGTGCCCAGATCCGCGACGAGGCCATCACGGCCAGGCCCAGCACGGCGTAGAACAGCGTGACGGTAGCGGCGCTCATGCCCTGCTCCCTGAGCACGGCGATCACGAAGGTCATGTAGCCGATATAGCCGACGCCGAACATCAGGTAGCCCAGCAGGCCGAAGGCGAATTCCTTCGGCCGGAATCCTCCCTGCCCGTTCGCTGTCGACGCTGCGCCGTCGACCTGGCGCGCAGGCGACGCCATCGCCAGCGTTCCCAGCAAACACAGCGCGCCGAGAGCGATCCAGGCCCATTGCCAGCCGTGCGCGACCTCCTGGGCGTAGGCGGCGTCCAGGACCAGGGGCACGAGCAAGGCGGAAGCGAGGATGCCGAGGCCCGTGCCGCCGTAATAGATACCGAGCAGCAGGCTCGAGCGCTCCGGGTGCAGCAAGCCCAGCCGGGCCGCCAGCAGCCCGCCGGAGATGAAGATGAAGGCGCTCGCTATTCCCGCCAGGACGCGCTGCCCGATCAGCAGGTCGGCATCCAGCACGAAACCGGACAGCATCATGAACAATCCTGCCGATACCGCCCCGCCGACCAGGGCCGCCTGCGCGCCGAAACGGCGCATCAAGGCCGGTGTCGCCAGGGCGCCGAGAAAATAGCCCAGGGCGTTCCCGGTATTCATGGAGCCGGACAAGAGGTAGGACCAGCCCAGGTCGGCGCGCATGGGCGGCAGCAGCAGCGCATAGGAAAAGCGCGTCAGTCCCAGCGAAATGGCCGCGCCGAGCGACAAGGCGAATGCGGTCAGAAAAGGGCTGCGCTCGGCCAGGGAGCGCGGGCCCGGCAGGGTGTCCGATGCGGCTTTCCGGTGGCTGTCCATCCGTGCTCCTCTCAGGCGAACGCGATGGAAAACAGTTGCAGGTCGCGCGTGCCGTCCGGATGCGCAATCGGACGCTCGAACCGCAATCCCAGCTTGTTCAGCAGCGCGATCGAAGGTGCATTCCCGGCCCGTACCGTGGCGACGATGCGCTTGACCCCCAGTTCTTCCACCGCATACGCCAATACGGCGCTGGCCGCTTCGTGCGCGTAACCTTTGCCCCAGTAGGCGGATGCAAAGCCGTAGCCGATATCGACGTCGTCGAGGAAGTCGCGCCTGGCCAGGCCGCATACGCCAATCGGGCAGCCATTCTCCTTCAAGGCGACGATGTAAAAACCGAAGCCGAGCCGGTCCACCATCTCGACCGGACCGTCGAGGATGTAGTGGCGCGCATCAACCAGTGTCCGCACATTGCGGTCGCCGATGAAACGCAGCCACGCATCGCCATTGAGCAGCTCCAGCATGAATGCCGCGTCATCCGGAGTCATGTGCCGGATGAGCAGTCGCTCGGTCTGCAGGACGATCCTTGGTGCGCTGGCGGGCGGATGGGCGGTCACGGTGCTTCCTGGCGATGGCATGGTGGCGTGTAGTTTACGTCATCCGCGCACGCCGCAGGCACTGGTGGCGTAGGTGAGGGGTTTGAGCGGGCGTTCTATTTTTTGCGTGCGGCGCGACGGTCGCCAGCATCCACGCCGCCGCTCTCGCCGGACAGCTGGCACGCCGGTTCATCCTCCCCGGGCAAGATGCCAGCGAGCGCGGCGGCATTGATGCGGCGCCGTTCAGGGTCGGACCATCCCCATTTATTGAAGTAGCGTAGCGCCGACACGACGTGATGCCACAGCAGGCGCCAGTTGTGGTACGACCCTCGCCCGTACTCGTGCACGATCGTCACATGCGGGTAGAACACGGTGCGCCCGACGCGCCCCAGGCGGCGCGACAGGTCGACGTCCTCGAAGTACAGGAAAAAGCGTTCATCGAACAAGCCGCTCCTGGCCAGCGCCTCGCTACGGATCAGCATGAAACAGCCCGACATCGCCGGCACGTCCATGATGCGCGCGTAGCCCGTTGCATGCATTTCGTAGGCACGCTGGCGCCCCCCGCGGCGATGCAGCCACGGCAGGAAGCGCCGCACCGCCAGCTCGACCGGACCGGGCAGCAGCTTGCACAGGGGCTGCAGCCGGCCGTCGGGGAAGCAGACGCGCGGCCCGAGCAGCGCCACGTCGGGATGGCTCTCCATATACGCCAGCAAGCGTGCGAAGGTATCGAGCGGAAAATAAATATCGGGATTCAGCACGAAGTGGTAGAGGCTGCCCGCTTCCATCGCGGCGCGCATGGCCCGGTTGTGCGAACGGCCGAAACCGGGATTGTCGGGCTGGTGCCAGTACTGCGCCTGGTAACGCGGAGCCAGCTCGCGCAGGCTGTCGGTCGCCGAGTTTTCGATCAGGTAGGACAGCAGGCGCGGCCAGCTGCCGGCCACGCCCTGCAGCAGGCGCTCGATCTTGTCTGGCGGCGTCCCGTAACTCACCACCGAGCAGCTGACCAGCACTGGCGCCGAGGTCATTTCCGTGGTCCGCGCAGATGGAAGAACGCCATGTGGGTGAACCAGGCGTCGTCCCAGCCGTGGCAGTTCGGATGCACCTCGGGCAGGATGCGGTCGCGGCCGCCGCCGCGGTCGTCCGGCCGCCCCAGCGAGATGTCGTGGAACCAGACGTCGGCCTGCCGGAACCAGCGGCGGAAGTCTTCCAGCACCTTCGGGATCTCGGGCGTGCCGAAAGCCACGTCGCAGCAGCTGTTGGTGCCGATCGCGTCCCAGCGGTTCTCGAACCAGCGCGCGTGCAGCCGGTCGAAGTGGTGGATGTCGGTCAGGAAGGCCTCGCTCGTGGGCGGCGGCGCGGTGCGGCAGTACGGATAGTAGCGCGAGAAGAAGAACTGCAGCGTGGCGCAGCCGTCGGGGAGCAGGATGCGCACGATGTCGTCCAGGATGCGGGCGCGGGTGTCGTACACGCAGATGTGCTGCATCGAGATCGCGCAGTAGGCAAAGTCGTAGGCGTCGGACGGCGCGTCGCCGCAGTCGGTGCCCCTACTGAGGAAGATCTCGGAGGCGGGCGTGCGGGCGCGCGCGGCCTGCGCCATCTTTTCCGAGATGTCGGCGCCGTCGACCTGGCGCAGCAGGCGCGACAGGCGACGCACCATGCGCCCTTCGCCGCAGCCGATTTCGAAACCGCGCGCCAGGTGCGGCTCGGCCAGCACCGGCTTGCGGATGTCGCCGTACAGGTGCAGCAGGTGGGTTTCGTAAGGGAAGTTCTCGTGGTAGTCGTAGTTGCCGACGATTTCCTCGACCTTGGCCGGCGTGTCGTCGTAAAAGGTTTTTTGCATGCGCGCGTACTGCTTCAGGTGATTGTCCATGCATCCCTCCGATATCCGGCCAACGGCCGCATTCATCTCAGACGGCGCGACCGGGACCGGGTTGCACGTGGATCGCACACCATTGAGCAAGATCAGCCGGACACCCGGTTGTCCGACCAGAATCACCTCCATGTCGACCGCCGCCACCCCCACCACTACCATGCTCGGCAACGTCCGCAAGGCCCTCGCCGGGCCCGCCATCGCCGACCTGCGCCAGGCCTGGCAAATGCTGCACGTGATCGCCTTCCTGGCCGCCAGCGACCTGCGCGCGCGCTACCGGCGCAGCGTGCTCGGCCCGTTCTGGATGACGCTCGGCACCGCGGCCGGCACGCTCGGCCTGGGCCTGGTGTGGAGCGAGCTGCTGCGCATGGACCGGGCCAGCTTCGTGCCCTCGCTGACCGCCGGCCTGATCATGTGGCAGCTGCTGAGCGGCACCATGATCGAGGCCACCACCACCTACTGGCGCCAGGCGGCGCTGATCCGCAACCTCAGCATGCCGCTGTCGATGCCGCCGACCCAGACGGTGCTCAAGCACCTGATCAATTTTGCGCACAACCTGCCGGTGCTGCTGGCGGTCGGCCTGCTGTTCGACGTACCGGTGACGCGCTATACGCTGCTGGTGCTGCCCTGCCTGCTGCTGCTGGCGGCCAACCTGCTCTGGATCGCCCTGCTGCTCGCCATGCTCGGCGCACGCTTCCGCGACCTCGAATACGTGCTCGTTGCCGCCATGCCGGTGCTGATGTTCCTGAGTCCGGTGTTCTATCGGCCCGATTACCTGCCGTTCAGCGCGCACTTCATCTGGTTCAATCCGTTCAGCCACCTGATCGAGCTGATTCGCTATCCCCTGCTCGGCACGGCGCCGCCCGGCTTCGTGGTGCTGACCAACGCGCTGATGTGCCTGGGCGGATGGATCGCCACGCTATGGCTGTTCAACGCCAAGCGCAACCGCATTGCTTATTGGCTCTGACCGGGGGCTCGCGCATGGCACGCCTCGAATTCGACCGCGTAACGGTCCAGTATCCGGTCTACGACGTGCGCGCCAAGTCGCTGCGCCGCCACCTGGTGCGGGTCTCGACCGGGGGCCGCATCGAAGCCGGCGGGCCGGGCATCCAGCTCGTCACCGCAGTGCGCGACGCCAGCTTCCGGCTGCACGACGGCGACCGCGTCGGGCTGCTGGGCCACAACGGCGCCGGCAAGAGTACCCTGCTGCGCACCATGGCCGGGGTCTATTTCCCGGCGTCGGGCACCGTGCTGCGCGAAGGCCGGGTGGCCACCGTGTTCGAGCTGGGCGCCGGCATGGAAAGCGAGCTGAGCGGCTACGAAAACATCCGGCGCATGGCGATGCTGCTCGGGATCGGGACGAAGGAGATGCGCGGGCGCCTGCCGGACATCGAGGAATTTACTCAGCTCGGCCCCTTCCTGCACCTGCCGGTACGCACGTATTCAGCCGGGATGACGACGCGCCTGATGTTCGCGGTGGCCACCTCGACCCGGCCGGACATCCTGCTGGTAGACGAGATCCTCGGCGCCGGCGACGCCGAATTCCAGCAAAAGGCGACGCGCCGCATGGAAGAGCTGATCTCGTCGGTACGCATCTTCGTCTTCGCCTCGCACGATATCGAGGCGCTCAAGCGCCACTGCCGGCGCTTCTTCCGGCTCGAGCACGGCGTGGTACACGAAGTCGACGGCGCCGACCTTTGAGCAGCACGATAGACATGGATCAGATATCCCCATCCCACCCTGACTATGCTCAAAGCATGAAACGGCTCATTTTCGACCTCGACGAAACCATCACGCTGTCGGCGCACGACGGCTATGCCAACGCGGTGCCGAACCTGGCGCTGATCGCGCGCCTGCGCGATTACCAGCGCGCCGGGTTTGAAATCGTCATCAGCACCAGCCGCAACGTGCGTACCTATAGCGGCAACATCGGCAAGATCAACGCCCACACCCTGCCCATCATCCTCGATTGGCTGGCCCGCCACGACGTGCCTTATGACGAGATCTACGTCGGCAAACCATGGTGCGGCACGCACGGCTTCTACATCGACGACAACACGGTGCGGCCGTCCGAGTTTTTACGCTATTCGTACGACGACATCACGGCCCTGCTGGCCGCCGAACACCGCGAGGCATGAATGCTGCTCATCACTTCCGGCGCCTACGTCGACAGCGAGCTGTATGCCGAATTCGGCAG
>JAQGLR010000323.1 GCA_028292765.1 Massilia sp.
GGCCTTCGTATAGTGAAGGTCGTTGAACGAGTTCGTCATCGCGCCGTAGCCGAAGGTCTGGGCCACGCCGGCCACCGTCGTCGAGTGGCAGATGCGTGCCTGGTGGTCACAGTTGTTCGACCCCCAAAAGGCCATGAACTTGCGCAGCAAATAGGCTTGCTCGGTGCTGTGCTTCGAACTGCCGATGAGCATGACCGAATCCGGACCGGATTGCTGGCGCAGCTGCGCCATCTTGTCGCCGATCTCGTTGATTGCCTGATCCCAGGAGATGCGGGTGTATTTGCCGTTGACCAGCTTCATCGGGTAGCGCAGGCGGTGTTCGCCGAAGCCGTGCTCGCGCACCGAGGCGCCCTTGGCGCAGTGTGCGCCCATGTTGATCGGCGAATCGAAGGCCGCTTCCTGGCGCACCCAGACGCCGTTGCTGACGATGGCGTCGACCGAGCAGCCGACCGAGCAGTGGGTGCAGACGCTGCGTTTCAGTTCGGTTTTCACCGGTTCGGCTGCAGGGCCTTGCGCCTGCGCCGGTTCGATGACGTTGAGCGGCAAGCTCCGGGCCAGGGCGCCGGCACCTGCCGCGACGCCTGCGCCCACTAAAAACTTGCGCCGCCTGACGCCCTTGTCGTTGGAACTCTTCACTAAAGACATGGCTGGTCTCCGGGTGCGCTCACCAGTAGGCGGCGGTTTGGTAATAACGCCGAATGTGGTCGGTCTCGTGGTAGCCGCGCTTGACCTCGGGCTTGGCGGCCTCGGCGGGCGCCAGCGCGGGCTTCGCTTCGGCGCCGCCGGCAACGACCGCCAGCGCGCCCAGCGGTGCCGCCTTCAGGAAGTTGCGGCGGGAAGGATCCGGGCTTGGACCGGGGGCCCCACCGGGCGCCTGATCCGACATTCCTTGTCTGTGTTTCGCTTCCATCGCATTCCCCTCGCTTCGCTTAATCATCGTTTTCATCATCGCGGCTTCATCGTCGCGCTTCATCATCGCAATTCAATCACTGCGATTCAATCGTCGATACCGTCTTCCACCGCAAAGGCCTCGGCCTCGATCGCCAGCAGCGCGGACGCGAACGCGGCGACCAGCCGGTAGAAGTTGGCGCCCTCGGCGTTGGCCATGTCGGCCAGGCAGCGCGCGTACCAGCGCCCGATGCGCGCTTCGAAAAAGGTTTTCTGGACATCGAGTGGCTGGCGCCGGATGCCGGGGCCGCCCGCGATCAGCACACGCATCGTTTCGCACAGCGCGCCGAGGTGGTCTTCGGACTCGAAGGCGCCGCGCACGCGGCCGATGCCGAAGCCCGCCAGGTCGGCGCGCAGTTCGGCCAGCGGCGTGTCGTTCATGAAGCCGGACAGGTAGAGCGAGCCGTAGGGGTTGAGCGCCGGGGTGCCGCTGCTGATGAACAGCCCCTCGAATTCCTCGGCGACGGCGGCGGCGTCCATGACGCTGGAGGCCAGCACCAGCTTTTCCCAGGCGTCTTCCAGCGCGTGGTCGCCACCGGTGGCCATGATCGGGTCGGCGCAGGCGAGGCCTGCCAGCAATGTCGCGTCAGGCGGGGCCAGCAGCAGGCGGGCGGCCAGTGCGTAGAGGTCGGCGCGGGCCTGGTCTTCCGCGGTCAATGGCAGCGTCACGGCGATAGTGGTGGCAGCTGGGGCGGCACTGGTGGAACGCGCGGCTTCGGCGGCCGCCGGGGTGGACAAGATGCTTGATGCGGACTGCATGGACACTGGCGGGGCTCCGTTAGTAAATCTTCATCGAAAGTGTATTCGCTCGTCCTCTAAAGGCGCGCACGGTTGAACTTCGGCTTGCACTTTTCTAGCGCATGCCGGCCGCATGCATGATTGCCCGGATCAGGCTGGCAACCAGCCAGAGGGCGGCCACCCCGCCCGCCCACAGCGCGGCCATCCAGCCCAGGCGCCGCAGCCAGAGGGGCTGTTCGCGGCGCTGTTCGCGGGGTTTCCCCTTCATCAGTGGTACCCCGCATCGGCCTTCACCTTGCCGCGGAAGACCCAGTACGACCAGACCGTGTACATCAGGATGATCGGCAGGATGAACAGCGTGCCGACCAGCGCGAACCCCTGGCTGCTCGGCGGCGAGGATGCTTCCCAGATCGTGATTGCGGGCGGCACGATATGCGGCCAGATGCTGATCGCCATTCCGGAGTAGCAGAGGAAGATGAGCGCCAGCGAAGCGACAAACGGCAAGCGGTGCGGGTCGCGCTTGAGGGACCGCAGCAGGACCGCCATGAACAGCAGCACCAGCACCGGCACCGGCGCCAGGAAGACGATGTTCGGGAAGGTGAACCAGCGGTCGGCCACATGCGGGTCGCGCAGCGGGGTCCAGATGCTGACCACGACGATGGCGCCGAGCAGCAGCAGCGCGAACGGGCGCGCCACCTGCACCATGCGCCGGTGCAGGTCCCCTTCGGTCTTCATGATCAGCCAGGTGCTGCCGAGCAGCGTATAGGCGATCATCACGCCGAACCCCGCCAGCAGCGGGAAGGGCGCGATCCAGTCGAGCGGGCCGCCGGCATAGCTGCGGCCCGACACGGTGATGCCGTCGAGGAAGGCGCCAAGCGAGACGCCCTGGAAGAAGGCGGCCGTCACCGAGCCGCCGATGAAGGCCTTGTCCCACAGGTGGCGCTCATGTTCCTTGGCCTTGAAGCGGAATTCGAAGGCCACGCCCCGGAACACGAGGCCGATCAGCATGAAGATCAGCGGCAGGTAGAGCCCCGACAGGATGATCGAATAGGCCACCGGGAAAGCCGCCAGCAGCCCTTCCCCGCCCAGCACCAGCCAGGTTTCGTTGCCGTCCCAGACCGGGGCAACGGTATTCATCATGGTGTCGCGGTCGCGCTTGTCTTTGGCGAACGGGAACAGCATGCCGATGCCGAGGTCGAAGCCGTCGAGCAGCACATACATGAACACGGAAAAATAGATGATGACGGCCCAGATGACCGAGGTGTCGATGCCCATGGCTCAGCTTCCCTTGGGAGTGTTGTCGCCGCCGTCGCCCGTGCCCTCGTCGTCGTTGCCGACGTCGGCGGCCGACATCGGACGCATCGGCGTGCGCGTTTCGCCCGGGCCGCCTTCGGTGGCGCGGTGCAGCTCGAACTTCTGCGGGCCCTTCCTCATCAGGCGCAGCACGTAGGCGGTGCCGGCGCCGAACACGAAAATATAGGCGACGACAAACAGGCCGAGCGTGAGCGCGAGCGGGCCGGCGCCGTGCGGCGAGACCGCGTCGCTCGTCCTCAGCACGCCGTACACCACCCACGGCTGGCGCCCTACCTCGGTCGTGGTCCACCCGGCCAGGATCGCGATCAGCCCCGCCGGACCCATCCATAAAGCCGCGCGCAGGAATGGGCGCGCGGTGAAGATCCGCCCGCGCCTGCGCAGCAGCAGGCTCCAGGCGCCCAGGGCGATCATCAAGAGGCCGAGGCCCACCATCAGGCGGAAACTCCAGAACACGATCAGCGAATTCGGCCGGTCTTCCGGTGCGAACTCCTTCAGGCCGGGAATCTGCCCGGACCATGTGTGCGTCAGGACCAGGCTGCCCAGGTGCGGGATGCCGACGGCGTAGCGGGTCTGTTCCGCTTCCATGTCGGGAATGCCGAACAGCAGCAGCGGCACGGCCTCGCCCGGATCGTTCTGCCAGTGCCCTTCCATCGCCGCCAGTTTCGCGGGCTGGTGCTCGAGCGTATTAAGACCATGGAAGTCGCCGATCACGGCCTGGATCGGCGCGGCGAGCAGGATCATCCACATCGCCATCGACAGCATCTTGCGCACCGCCGGGTTGTCGCGCCGGCGCAGCAGTTGCCAGGCGCCGACCGCGCCGACGATCAGCGCCGTGGTGAGATAGGCGGCCACGACCATGTGCAGCAGCCGGTACGGGAACGAGGGATTGAAGACGATCGCCAGCCAGTCGGCCGGCACCATGCGCCCGCCCTCGATGGCATAGCCTTGCGGGGTCTGCATCCAGCTGTTGGCGGCGAGGATCCAGGTGGCTGAAATCAGGGTGCCGACCGCGACCATGCAGGTGGCCAGGAAATGCAGGTGCGGGCCGACCCGGGTCCAGCCGAACAGCATCACGCCGAGGAAGCCCGCCTCCAGGAAGAAGGCGGTGAGCACTTCGTAGGCCAGCACCGGGCCCAGGATCGAGCCGGCGAACTCGGACAGGTAGCTCCAGTTGGTGCCGATCTGGTAGGCCATCACGATGCCCGACACCACGCCCATGCCGAACGTGACGGCGAAGATCTTGAGCCAGTAGTGGTAGAGGTCGACGAAGACCTGGCGCCCGGTGCGCAGCCAGCACAGTTCGAGCACCGCGAGGTAACTGGCCAGGCCGATCGTTATCGCCGGAAACAGAATGTGGAAGGACATCGTGAAGGCGAACTGGATGCGCGCCAGGGTCAACGCCGTTTCGAAACCGTCCAACCCGCTGCCCCCCAAGTCCAGTCCGACCCGCATTAGCCCGTTCGAGCCGGAGAATCACCTCCCCTAGACGAACACCGACCAGCCGGTCAGCTCGACCAGCTTTT
>JAQGLR010000343.1 GCA_028292765.1 Massilia sp.
TCCTGTCGGGCAACCGCAACTTCGACGGCCGCATCCACCCGTATGCGAAGCAGGCCTTCCTGGCCTCGCCGCCGCTGGTGATCGCGTATGCGATCGCCGGCACGATCCGCTTCGATATCGAGAAGGACGTGCTGGGCATCGACGCGCAGGGCAACGAGGTGAAGCTGGCCGACATCTGGCCGGCGGACGAAGAGATCGACGCCGTCATCGAGCAGAGCGTGAAACCCGAGCAGTTCCGCAAGGTGTACACGCCGATGTTCGCGCGCCAGGCCGACGATGGAACGACTGTTGCGCCGCTCTACGACTGGCGCCCCATGAGCACCTACATCCGCCGTCCGCCGTACTGGGAAGGCGCGCTCGCCGGCGAACGCTCGCTCTCCGGCATGCGTCCGCTGGCGGTCCTGGGCGACAACATCACGACCGACCACCTGTCGCCGTCGAACGCCATCATGTTGAACAGCGCCGCCGGCGAATACCTGGCGAAGATGGGCCTGCCGGAAGAGGATTTCAATTCCTACGCCACGCACCGCGGCGACCACCTGACGGCGCAGCGCGCGACGTTCGCGAATCCGACGCTCAAGAACGAGATGGTGCGCCATCCGGACGGCAGCGTGCGTGCGGGATCGTTGGCGCGCATCGAGCCCGAAGGGCAGGTCACGCGCATGTGGGAAGCGATCGAGACCTACATGGCGCGCAAGCAGCCGCTGATCGTGATTGCCGGCGCCGACTACGGCCAGGGCTCGTCGCGCGACTGGGCGGCCAAGGGCGTGCGCCTGGCGGGCGTGGAAGCGATCGCCGCCGAAGGCTTCGAGCGCATCCACCGCACCAACCTGGTCGGCATGGGCGTGCTGCCGCTGGAGTTCATGCCCGGCGTGGACCGCCTGAGCCTCGGCATCGACGGCACCGAGACCTTCGACGTCCTTGGCGAGCGCACCCCGCGTGCGACCCTGACGCTGGTGATCAAGCGCCGCGATGGACAGCGTGTCGAGGTGCCCGTCACCTGCCGCCTGGACACGGCGGAAGAAGTGTCGATCTACGAGGCCGGCGGCGTGCTGCAGCGCTTTGCGCAGGACTTCCTGGCGTCGTCGAAGGTGGCGGCATAATTGTACGGTGGACGGGTTTCCCGTCCATCCTTAGCTTGCTCTGCGTTGATATTGGAACCGATCCACATGACACACACCCCCCAAATCAAGATCCCCGCCACCTACATGCGTGGCGGCACCAGCAAAGGCGTCTTCTTCCGCCTGCAAGACCTGCCCGAAGCGGCCCGCGTCCCCGGCCCGGCCCGCGACAAACTCCTGCTGCGCTTGATCGGCAGCCCCGACCCCTACGGCAAGCAGATCGACGGCATGGGCGGCGCCACCTCGAGCACCAGCAAGACGGCCATCGTCTCGAAAAGCACCCGCCCGGACCACGACGTCGATTACCTGTTCGGCCAGGTCTCGATCGACAAGCCTTTTGTCGACTGGAGCGGCAACTGCGGCAACCTGTCCTCGGCGGTCGGCTCGTTCGCGATCAATGCGGGCCTGCTCGAGCCCGGGCGCGTGCCGCAAAACGGCATCGCCGTCGTGCGTATCTGGCAGGCCAACATCGGCAAGACCATCATCGCCCACGTCCCGGTGACGGACGGCCAGGTCCAGGAAACGGGCGACTTCGAACTCGACGGCGTCACCTTCCCGGCCGCCGAAGTGCAGCTCGAATTCATGGACCCGGCGGCGGACGAGGAGGGCGCCGGCGGCTCGATGTTCCCGACCGGGAACCTGGTCGACGAGCTCGAGGTGCCGGGCCTGGGCAGCATCCGGGCGACGATGATCAATGCCGGCATCCCGACCATTTTCGTGAATGCCGGGGACATCGGCTATACGGGCACCGAACTGCAGGAGGCGATCAACGGCGACCCGCGCGCGCTGGCGCTGTTCGAGACGATCCGCGCCCACGGTGCGCTGCGGATGGGCCTCATCAAGGACCTGGGCGAGGCCGCGAGCCGCCAGCACACGCCGAAAGTCGCCTTCGTCGCGCCGCCGCTCGACTACACCTCGTCCAGCGGCAAGCGCGTAATGGCTACCGACATAGAGCTGCTGGTGCGCGCAATGTCGATGGGCAAGCTGCACCACGCGATGATGGGTACGGCGGCAGTGGCGATCGCCACCGCGGCGGCCGTGCCGGGCACGCTGGTCAACATCGCGGCGGGCGGCGGCCAGCGCCATGCGGTGCGTTTCGGGCACCCGTCGGGCACGCTGCGGGTCGGCGCCGAAGCGGTTCAGGCCAAGGGCGAGTGGAGCGTGACCAAGGCGGTGATGAGCCGCAGCGCGCGCGTGCTGATGGAAGGCTGGGTGCGGGTGCCGGGCGACGCTGCCTAGCGCCCTTGCGGACCGGCCAGGTCCGTTTTTAACCCGCCGTGCATCAACTAAAGGCCCGGCAAAGCCCGGCGGCTGCGCAATACGCGGCCGCCGGGCTTTTTTTGTACCGGCATTGTGGAGATTGCGCGCCCATTGGTTTATCATCTAGCAACATTTTGCGGCCCGCGCTTTGACGGCCCGCGGACGCCACATGCAGGGGAACCGCCGGGAATGGACAGAATGTCGAGCAAACCAGCTTTTGTGGCGGAGGCGCTGGACCTGATCGCAGGGCCCGCCTGCGCCGTCGAGGCGTCCGGCATCGTTTTTGCCGCAAACAGCGCGATGCGCCTGCTGGCCGGCGCCTCGCTCGAGGGGCGTTCGCTGGTCGAGCTGTTCAGCGGCCGGGCGGCGCGCGTTGCCGTCATCGAGCTCGGCCGCGCCATGCGCGGCGAGCGCTGCTGGAATACCCGGCTGGCCGTGAACGGCCGCGATATCGCCGTGCAGGTGCGCTCGAAGCCCCTGGCCCCGGGCGCGGGGGCGCCGGGCGCCTCCTTTGTCTTCACCGACGTCAGCGGCTACGAGCGCGGCCAGGAAGCGCTGCGCACCGCCATGCGCGAACAGAAGGCGATTTTCGACAACGCCCCGGTCGGCATCGTCTTCACCAAGCCGGGCCTGCTCAAGGAATGCAACCCGCGCTTGTCAAGCATGGTCGGCTACAGCGTCGAGGAGCTCGCCGACCGCGACGCCGGCGAAATGTTCGCATCGCACGAGGTGTACCTGCAGTTCAGGGACGAGGCCTACGCAGCGCTCGGGCAGGGCGCCATCTACGAAAAACCCGAGTGCCAGCTCCGGCGCCGCGACGGTTCGCTGTTCTGGGCGCGGGTGCGCGCCAGCGCGGTGGTGGCGGGCCGGCGCGACGCGGGCACGATCTGGATCATCGAAGACGTCAGCGAAACGCGCCATGCGCGGCGCGAACTGCAGGCGCTGATGAACAACGCCTCGCTGGCGATCATGTTCACGCGCAAGCAGCGCGTGCGGCGCTGCAACGCCGCTTTCCTCGACATGTTCGGCTATGCCGACGGGGAGTGGGAGGGCCTGCCGGTGCAGGCCCTGCACCCCGGCGCCGACGCTTTCCAGCGCATCGCCGGCGACGCCTATCCGCTGTTCGCGCAGGGACGCACCTACCAGGCCGAGGCCGAACTGGTGCGCAAGGACGGCACGCCGGTCTGGACCAGGCTGATCGGCTACGCGGTCAATCCCGAGGAACTGTCGGACGGCTATGTGTGGATCGTCGAGGACTGCACCCGCCAGAAGCGCGACGAGCAGTCGCTGCGCGTGGCGCTGCTGGAGAACCAGGCCATCCTCGACACCGCGGTGCTCGGCATCGCCGTCGTCGAGCAGGGCCGCACGCTGCACTGCAACCGCAAGATGGAAGAGCTGTTCGGCTACGACCCCGGCGCCTGCTCGGGCGCCAGCGTACGCTCGCTGTACCCGGACGCGGGCGGCTGGCAAGCCGCATGCCGCGAGACGGCCCGCGATTTTGCCGCCGGGCGCGTCAGCGTGGGCGAGCACCTGCTGGTGCGGCGCGATGGCCGGACCTTCTGGGGCCGGCTGTCGGGCCGTCCGTTCGACCTGGCCGACCCTGGCGGGCGCAGCCTG
Organism: Massilia sp.; assembly: GCA_028292765.1. Taxonomy (GTDB): domain Bacteria; phylum Pseudomonadota; class Gammaproteobacteria; order Burkholderiales; family Burkholderiaceae_D; genus Telluria. Next base: position 3,999 of record JAQGLR010000343.1, read on the forward strand.
TGGCTGGTCGACGACGTCACGGCGCAGCGCGAGGCGGCCGAGGCGGTGCGCCGCGCACGCGACGAACTCGAGGTGCGCGTGACCGACCGCACGGCCGAACTGGCCGGCGCCAACGCGCTGCTGCAGGACGAGATCCTGGAGCGGCGCCAGGCCGAGGCGCGCGTGCACCACATGGCCTACCACGACAGCCTGACCGGCCTGCCGAACCGCGCGCTGCTGGCCGACCGCCTCGAACGGGCGATCCTGGCCGCGCAGCGGACCGGCGGCAAGCTGGCCGTCATGTTCCTCGACCTCGACCGCTTCAAGAACATCAACGATTCGCTCGGCCACGCAACGGGCGACCACCTGCTGAAGGAAGTCGCGGGACGCCTGTGCGGCGCGGTGCGCGCCAGCGATACCGTGGCGCGCCTGGGGGGCGACGAATTCGTGGTGCTGGTGCCGGGCCTGCATGCGCTCGACGAGTGCAGCAGCGTGGGCGACAAGATGATCGAGGCGCTGGCCGCGCCCGTACCCTTCGAGGGCCATCACCTGCACATCTCGCCCTCGATCGGCATCTGCGTCTACCCGGACGACGGTCTCGATGTCGAGACCCTGATGCGCAATGCCGATGCGGCGATGTACCAGGCCAAGGCCGTGGGCCGCAACAACTACCAGTTCTTCACCCAGCGCATGAATGGCGCGGCGGCGCGCCATTTCGAGCTCGAATCGAACCTGCGCCAGGCGCTCGCGAACGGCGAGTTCGAGCCGTTCTACCAGCCGATCATGGATATCGCAACGGGCCGCGTGCACGCGCTCGAAGTGCTGCTGCGCTGGCGCAAACCTGGAAACGGCGCCGGCCCGGATGGCGCGGCGCTGGTGCTGCCCGACGACTTCATCCCGGTGCTGGAAGAGAACGGCATGATCGTGCCGGTCGGCGAGTGGGTGATCCGGCGCGCCTGCGAGCAAAGCATGGCGTGGCAGCGCGAGGGCCTGCCGGCAGTGCCGCTGGCGATCAACCTGTCGGCGCGCCAGTTCATGCACAAGGCCCTGGTGGCGTCGATCCGGCGCATCGTCGAGGAAACCGGGATCGACCCGGCGCTGGTGGAGTTCGAGATCACCGAGACCGCGCTGATGCAGCACGGCGAGCAGACGCTCGACATCCTCGGCCAGATCAACCGCATGGGCATGCGCCTGTCGATCGACGACTTCGGCACCGGCTATTCGAGCCTGGCCTACCTGAAGCGCTTCCCGGTCAGGAAGATCAAGATCGACCGCACCTTCGTGCGCGAACTGGTGGCCAGCAGCGAGGACCGCGCGATCGTCGCGGCCGTGATGGCGCTGGCGAACAGCCTGCAGCTGCAGGTCGTGGCCGAGGGCGTGGAGACCGAGGCGCAGCTCGCGCTGCTGCACGGTTTCGGCTGCCAGTACGTGCAGGGCTGGCTGTTCGCACGCGCGCTCGATAGCCGGGCTACCGGGCTGCTGCTGCTGAATGACGGCCGGGATTCACGTATCGCATGAATCCGCAGGGTGATTCAATCGATCATTGCAATGACCGGCGTATGATCCGACGGCTGCTCCCACTTGCGCGGCTCGCGGTCGATGGTGCAGGCGCTGCAGCGTTGCGCCAGCCCGGTCGACAGCAGGATGTGGTCGATGCGCAGGCCGCGGTTGCGGCGGAAGCCCATCATGCGGTAATCCCACCAGCTGTACTGTTTTTCCGGCTGCTCGAACATGCGGAACGAATCCACGAGGCCGAGGTCGCCCAGCGCGGTCATCGCCGCGCGTTCGCGCTCCGAGCAGTGGATCTTGCCTTCCCATTCGACAGGATCGTGCACGTCGCGGTCTTCCGGGGCGATGTTGTAGTCGCCCAGCAGCGCGAGCTGCGGATGCGCGCGCAGTTCTTCGCCGAGCCACTCGTGCAGGGCGTCCAGCCAGGCCATCTTGTAGACATACTTGTCCGAATCGACCGCCTGGCCGTTCGGGATATACGCGCAGATGATGCGCACGCCTTCGATGGTGGCGGCGATGATGCGCTGCTGCGCGTCTTCGAAACGCGGATTGTTCTTGACGACATCCAGGATCGGGAAGCGCGACAGGATGGCGACGCCGTTATAGGTTTTCTGGCCGCTGAAGGCAACCTGGTAACCGGCCGCATTGATGTCGGCGACGGGAAACTTGTCGTCCGTGAGTTTTGTCTCTTGAAGGCAGAGCACGTCAACCGGATTCGTTTCCAGCCAGCGCAGCAAATGCGGCAGGCGGACTTTCAGCGAATTGACGTTCCAGGTGGCTATTTTCATGGTGGCGGGTGGTAGGTGAAATGCGCGACGGACCTTCCGCCGCGGCAGGTGCGCAGTATCGAGCCTGGTGATGATTCCTGCAACTTCTCGAGAATGTGCGCGAATCACACACATGGGCAATCTCTTTGCCTCAATTGCAACGCAGATGCTCTATACACAATTTAGTGGTTTAAAATATATTGTCACGGGCCTGCAAATTAATGGTGGCAGGACGTAACACTTACGGTGTAGCATGTCACATTCTGTGGATGTTACTCAACGGTAATGTCCAGTTGTATGCGGATAACGCGATGGTGTATTTCATTCCGAAAGCATTTGGCGCGCGTGCACCGCGCACGATTGAGCTTCACTCGTGCAAGGTTTGAGCGGTCAAATGGTACTATGGTGAAATATTGCTATTTCGATAGCGAGGTTCCGTACCCACATGAAAAGGACAGAGATGCGCAGTGCATTTGAAGCATGGGCCCAGCGTGATGGCCACATTGTTCGTCGCCGCGAGGACAAGCCCGAAGAATACCTGGTCTACGAAACCCAGCGCCGCTGGGTGATCTGGCAGGCAGCCCTGGCGCACGGCGCCAGGACGGCAGCCGATACGCCGTCGAAGTTTGCCGCTGGCGAAGGCGCCCCCAAGGCGGTCCAGCCCGACGAGGCAGCGGTACGCAACCGCGTGCTGAACGAAGTGCTGGATGCATTCAGCGACCTGGACGAGACCGCCGGCATGGAAGGCGTGCTCAAGGTGATCCAGGGCCTGAAGAAAAAGCAGAAAGCCACGGCCGAGCAGGCCTGAGGAAGCAGCCTTGATACAGTACCGGCATTACAAAGGCGGCCTGTACGAGCTGGTCTGCGAGGCCACGCTCGAGGCCGACCTCACCCCGATGATCATCTACCGTGCCGCGGACGGATCGATCTGGGCGCGGCCGAAGGCGGTGTTTTTCGAGCTGATCGAAGTCGATGGCGTGCTGATGCCGCGGTTCGCGCCGGTGTCCTAGCGTCCGGCGGTGAACCTGAAAAAAACGGGCCTCTTCATCAGAGGCCCGTTTTCATTTGACTACCCGCGCATCACACGCGCGCATCACACCCGATTCATCAGGAAGGTCGTCAGCAAGGGCACCGGACGGCCGGTCGCGCCTTTTTGCGCGCCGCTCTTCCAGGCGGTGCCGGCGATGTCGAGGTGGGCCCAGGTGTAGTTGCGGGTGAAGTTCTCGAGGAAGCAGGCCGCCGTGATCGATGCGCCGCCGGGCGTGCCGATGTTGGCCAGGTCCGCGAAGTTCGACTTCAGCTGCTCGTTGTAGATCTCGCCGATCGGCAGGCGCCAGGCGCCGTCGCCGGTCTGCTTGCCGGCGTCCAGCAGCTCGTCGGCCAGCGCATCGTGCGCGGCGTCGTGGCGGGTGAACAGGCCGCTGTTGTGGTGGCCCAGCGAGACGATGCAGGCGCCCGTCAGCGTGGCGATGTCCACCACCACGGCCGGCTTGAAGCGCTCGGCGTAGGTGAGGGCGTCGCACAGGATCAGGCGGCCTTCGGCGTCGGTGTTCAGGATTTCGATGGTCAGGCCGTTCATCGCGGTGACGATGTCGCCCGGCTTGGCCGCGCGCCCCGACGGCATGTTTTCGCAAGCGGCGACGATGCCGATCACGTTCAGCTTCAGGCCCATCTCGCCGATCGCGCGGAAGGTGCCGAGCACCGAGCCGGCGCCGCACATGTCGTACTTCATCTCGTCCATCGCCGGACCCGGCTTGATCGAGATGCCGCCCGAGTCGAAGGTGATGCCCTTGCCGACCAGGACCGTCGGCGCGTCCTTTGGTTTACCGCCCATGTGCTTCAGGACGATGAACTTCGGCGCTTCCTCGCTGCCCCTGGCCACGGCCAGGAAGGAACCCATTTTCAGCGCTTCGAGCTGCTTGCGCTCGAGGACTTCGACGTCGAAGCCGAAATCGTCGGCCAGTTTGCGCGCCACGTTCGCCAGGTAGGTCGGGGTGCAGATGTTCGGCGACAGGTTGCCCAGTTCCTTGGTCAGGTTCATGCCGTTGGCAATCGCGATCGCCTGCGCCAGCGAGGCCTTGGCTTCGCCGTTTGCCAGCGGCACGGCGAGGGTGATCTTGCGCACGCCGGTGAGGCGCGGCTCCTTCTTGCTCTTTTGCGCGTCGGTGCGGAACTCGCCCTCCAGGGCGGCGACGACCATGGCTTGCACGGCCCATTCAGGCGTGCGCCCTTTCACTTCGGTCATCGGAAATGCGATAATGGCATCCGCCGCGCCCAGCGACGCGAATGCTTTCAGCGTTGCGCCGATCGCGGTGACGAAACTTTTCTCGCCCACCGCCTCGTCCGCGCCCATCCCGACCAGCAGCACGCGCGCTGCGGCCACACCGGCCACGCCGCGCAGCAGCAGGGTCGAACCGGCCTTGCCGGTGATGTCGCCCGACTTCAGTGCCGCAGTGATTTCACCGGTTTGATCGAGGGCTTTCGCAGCCTGCGACAGTTTTTTGTTTTCGTACACCGCCACTGCCAAACAGCCGGTCTTGGCCGCGGCCAGGGTGTTTTTTGTGTCGAATGCTTTTATGCTAAAGTCCATTTGATTCTCCGTTTCGTTTTGTGCGCGCACGCATTTGCGCATGCTACTGCTCAACCTGCAATTATAACTATCGAATGATCTTCCACCGCGCCTTGCATCGTGAACTGGCCAGCGCAGCCGGGGCAACCTTCACGGTATTGTTCACGGTGTGCATCACCTGGACCCTGATCGCCATCCTCGGCAGGGCCGCGGGAGGACGTGTCGCATCCGGCGACGTCGTCGCATTGATTGCGTTTCAATCACTGAATTATCTGCCAACTGTCCTGATTCTCACCAGTTTTATTTCTGTGCTGGTCGCCGTCACGCGCAGCTACCGCGATTCCGAAATGGTGGTCTGGTTCGCCTCGGGCCAGTCGCTGCTGGCCTGGATCCGCCCGGTGCTGGTCTTCGGCCTGCCGCTGGTGCTGCTGGTGGGGACGGTGTCGCTGGTGGTCGCGCCCTGGGCCAAGATGAAGAGCACGGAATTCATCCAGCGCTTCGAGAAGCGCGAAGACCTGAAGCGCGTGGCGCCGGGCCAGTTCCGCGAGTCCTCGTCCGCCGACCGCGTCTTCTTTGTCGAAGGCAGCACCAACGGGTCGACCGTCGTCCAGAACGTGTTCGTGAATACCGACCAGGGCAAGGACGGCAAGTCGATCGTCGTGGCGCGCGAAGGCGTGATCGAAGCGGACGGCAAGGGCGGCCAGTACCTGGTGCTGAAGAACGGCCGGCGCTACGAGGGCGTGCCCGGACAGGCCGATTTCGAGTCGATGGAGTTCGAGCGTTACAGCATGCGCGTGGCCACCACGGTGCCGGTGCTCGGCGCCGACGTGCCGCTCGACGCGCAGTCGACGCCGACGCTCATCGCCGTGAAGAACCAGTACACGCGCTCCGAGCTGCTCTCGCGCATCTCGCAGCCGATCGTCTGCCTGCTGCTGATCCTGCTCGCCATCCCGCTCGGCTTCGTGAACCCGCGCGCCGGCAGTTCGGCCAACCTGATCCTCGCCCTCCTGATCTTCTTTACCTACAATAACCTCGTCAGGATGGTCGAAGCCAGCGTCAAGCAGCAGAAGGTGGATTTCGCCATGGCGTGGTGGCCGCTGCACCTGCTCGTCGCCCTGGTCGTCCTGGGCTTGTTCGCCTGGCGCCTGAACGTGAACCACCACTATCATCCGCTGGTCCTGGTCAATGCCTGGAAACGCCGCCGCCTGCAGCGCAAGACGACGCACGGCCCCACGGTGGAGACCCGATGAAAGTACTACAGCGCTATTTTGCGATCAACATCGCGCAGGCGGTCGTCTTCGTCCTGTTCGCCTTCCTCGGCCTGATCGCCTTCATGGACCTGACGCGCGAGCTGCCCGAGGTCGGCAAGGGCAATTACATGTTCCAGCACGCGCTCCTGTACGTGGCGCTGATGCTGCCCGGGCACGTGTATGAAGTCATGCCGGTCGCGGCGCTGATCGGCACCATCTATGCGATGGCGCAGTTCGCGCAGACCTCGGAATTCACGATCATGCGCGCCTCGTCGATGACGACGCGCATGGCGGGCTGGATGCTGTTCAAGATCGGCATCGTGTTTGTCGTCATCACCTTCATCTTCGGCGAGCTGATCACCCCGCGCACGGCGCCGCTGGCCGAAAAGGTGCGCCTCTCGGCCAAGGGCGCCACGCTGGCGTCCGAATTCCGCTCCGGGATGTGGACCAAGGATAACGTGCATGCCGAAGGTAGCGGCGCTGCGCGCGGACCGGTCGTCGGCTCGCGCTTCTTCAATGCGCGCCAGATCCGCCCGGACGGCTCGCTGGTCGACGTGCGCCTGTACGAATTCGATACCGCACAGCGCATGCGCGCCCTGATCACGGCGAAGAGCGCCACCTTCAGCGGCGACAGCACCTGGCGCCTGACGGACGTTACCGAAACCCTGTTCAGCAACAGCCGCGTGCTGCCGGCGCCGGGCACCCCGGTGCCGAAGGGCCAGAGCATCCAGAGCACCTACGGCCAGGAGACCAGCGCGGTCGCCACGCGCCGGGTCGCGAGCATGAACCTGGTCTCGGAAATCACGCCGAAGATCCTGCAGGTGTCGCGCCGCGATCCGGAGCGCATGTCGGCGAACGAGCTGGCCGTGTACTCGCGCCACCTGGTCGAAAACCGCCAGGAGAGCGAGCGCTTCAAGATCGCGTTCTGGAAGAAGATCATCGACCCGCTGGCGATTTTTGTCCTGATGGCGCTGGCGCTGCCGTTCGCCTACCTGCACACGCGCAGCGGCGGCGTGAGCCTGAAGATTTTCGTCGGCATCATGATCGGGGTGGGCTTCATCCTGATCAATTCGCTGTTTTCGCACCTGGGCCTGCTCTCGACCTGGCCGGCCTTCTTCACGGCAGTGGCGCCGAGCTTGCTGTTCCTGTTGCTTGCCATCGGCGCGCTGCGCTGGGTGGAGCGACACTGATGGACGCTACGCCGACGCCGCGCGCCCTGGTTCTGTTCGCCCACGGCGCCCGCGCCGCATCCTGGGCGGCGCCGTTCGAACGCCTGCGCGACCTGACGCGCGCGCGCCTGCCGGGGGTGGAGGTGAGGCTGGCCTTCCTCGAACTGATGGAGCCGCGCCTCCCCGAAGCGGTGGCCGGGCTGGTCGCCGGCGGCGTGCGCGAGGTGACGATCGTGCCGGTGTTCCTGGGGCAGGGCGGGCACCTGCTGCGCGATTTGCCGCTGCTGGCCGAGGGCTTGCGCGCGGCGCATCCGGGGCTGCAGTTGAACGTGGCGGGGGCGGTCGGGGAAGATCCCGGCGTGCTGGCGGCGATGACGGATTACTGCGTGCGCTCGCTATCGTAGGGTGGGCACCCCGTGCCCACGCGGAACGCCGATCATTGCTAACGCTTATCACGCTTCCCCCTGGGCACGAAACACGTCATTGAGGCCGCCGGCCTCAATGACCCCACCCTGCGTTTAATCCAGGTCCGCCGCGTCGTGCCGTTCCGCCACCTGCTCCTCCGGGTTGCCGCGCACGCGGTTGACCTTGCGCCCGCGGATCACCGCCGGGCGCGCCGCGACTTCATCGGCCCAGCGCCGCACGTGCTTGTACTCGTGGACGGAGAGGAATTCCCCCGCCTCGTACAGCTCACCCAGCACCAGGCCGCCATACCAGGGCCAGATCGCCATGTCGGCGATCGTGTACTCGTCGCCCGCCACGAACCGGTGCAGCGCCAGTTGGCGCTCCAGCACGTCGAGCTGGCGCTTGGCTTCCATCGCATAACGGTTGATCGGATATTCGTATTTCTCGGGCGCGTAGGCGTAGAAGTGGCCGAAGCCGCCGCCGACGAAAGGCGCCGAACCCATCTGCCAGAACAGCCAGTTCAGCGTCTCGGTGCGCCCAAGCACGTCCTTCGGCAGGAAGGCGCCGAACTTCTCGGCCAGGTAGACGAGGATGGAACCGGACTCGAACACGCGCACCGGCGCCGTGCCGGTGCTGCGGTCCATCAGCGCCGGGATCTTCGAGTTCGGATTGGCCTCCACGAAACCGCTGGAGAACTGCGCGCCTTCGTTGATGCGGATGAGCCAGGCGTCGTATTCGGCGCCGGTGTGGCCGGCGGCGAGCAGTTCTTCCAGCATTATCGTCACCTTCACGCCGTTCGGCGTGGCGAGCGAATACAGCTGCAGCGGGTGTTTGCCGATGGGAAGCTCCGCCTCGTGGGTCGGGCCGGCGACGGGGCGGTTGATGCTGGCAAACGTGCCACCGGATTCGAGCGGCACCCAGACCCTGGGCGGCACGTATGGTTGGTCGGACATGAAGATCTCCTCGCATTCGAA
>JAQGLR010000364.1 GCA_028292765.1 Massilia sp.
CCAGCAGCGGGCGCACCAGCGCGGCGAGGCGCTCGTTGTCGGCCAGCTTGATGTAGTGGTTGTTCAGCCAGGCCAGTTTTTCCGGGTTGAACTGGGCCGCCGACGCGGTCAGGTGCTCGAGGTTGAACCACTCGGTGAACTGCGCCATCGAGAAGATCTCGTCGTCGCCATGGCTCCAGCCGAGGCGCGCCAGGTAATTGAGCATCGCTTCCGGCAGGTAGCCCTGCTCCGGGTATTCCATCACGCTGACCGCGCCGTGGCGCTTGGAAAGCTTCTGGCCGTCGGCGCCCAGGATCATCGGCAGGTGGCCGTACTGCGGCAGCTCGGCGCCCAGCGCCTGCAGGATGTTGATCTGGCGCGGCGTGTTGTTCACGTGGTCGTCGCCGCGCAGCACGTGGGTGATCTTCATGTCCCAGTCGTCGACCGAGACGCAGAAGTTGTAGGTCGGGGTGCCGTCCGGACGCGCGATGATCAGGTCGTCGAGCTCCTTGTTGGCGATCGTGATCGGGCCCTTGACCACGTCGTTCCAGGTCACTTCGCCGTCCAGCGGGTTCCTGAAGCGCACCACCGGCTTCACGCCGTCCGGTACCGGCGGCAAGGTCTTGCCCGGCTCCGGGCGCCAGGTGCCGTCGTAGCGCGGCTTCTCCCCGAGAGCGCGCATGCGTTCGCGCATCGCTTCAACTTCTTCCGGCGAGCAGTAGCACAGGTAGGCGGTGCCGGCGTCGAGCATGCCCTTGATCACCTCGCGGTAACGGTCCATGCGCTGCATCTGGTAGAACGGACCTTCGTCGTGCGACAGGCCGAGCCACTGCATGCCGTCCAGGATCGCCTGCACCGCTTCCGGCGTCGAGCGCTCGAGGTCCGTGTCCTCGATGCGCAGGATGAAGGTGCCGCCGAAATGGCGGGCGTAGGCCCAGGAATACAGCGCGGTGCGGGCGCCGCCGAGGTGGAGGTAGCCGGTCGGGCTGGGGGCGAAGCGGGTGCGGACGGGGGTGCGGACGGTCATGGTGAAAGCCGAAATAATAAAGCGGCTATTTTACCGCGATGCGCCCGCTGCGGGCGCGGCCCGTGGGCTTCAGCGACGGCGGCGCTGGGGCGTCGACGGCGGCCAGGCCGGTTCGACGCAGAGGGCGGCTCCGGCGCCGGCAACGGCCACGCCGATGGCGCGCGCGCCCTGGCGCAACTGGGCGGGCCGGTGCCCGGCCATCACCTGCAGGCGCAGGCGCGCCGCGCCGGAAAACTCAAGCACGTCGACAAACACGCCCTCGCGCGCCAGCGACCGCCCTGCCAGGCGCGCGACCTGCTCGTTGCCGATCCATAGCGGCACGATCGGCGCCGGCAGCCCGAGGCAGCGCATGCCCGTCTCGGCCAGGTGCGCGCGCAGCGCCAGTGCATTGCCCAGCAGCGCCGCGCGCATTGCATCGCCCTCGGGGCTCCTGGCGATGCGCAAGGCTTCGAGCACGCAGGCCGCCTGCACCGGGGACAGCGCACTCGAGGATCCATACGGACCCGCGAACAGCTGCAACTGGCGCTTGACCGCACGCGAATTGCTTGCCACGAAACCGCCGTTCGCAGCGAAGGTCTTCGAGAACGCGCCGATCACGATGTCGGCCTTGCCCAGCATCGCCTGCTCGCCCAGCGAGCCGGCGCCGCCGGGACCGAGTGCGCCGAGGTCGTGCGCCACGTCGACGAGCAAGGTGGCCCCGTACTCGCGGCACAGGTGCTGCATCAGGGGCAGGTCCGGCACGTCGGCATCCATGCCGAACAGGCCCTCGGTAAGGACGAGGATGCCGTTTTCAGGGTCGCGCGCGCGGATCGCCGCCAGGATTTCGCGCACATGCCCGGTGTCGAGGTGGCGATGCGGCACGACGTTGCGGGTGGCGGCGTTGGCGCCCTGGCGCAGCGGGGCGCTCGCCTGCGCGTCCATGACGACGTAGTCGCGGGCATGCACCAGCGCCGTGATCGCGCCGAACGCCGCGCCCCAGCCGGTCGGGAACAGGGTGACGTGTTCGAGCAGCAGCAGCGCGCCCAGCGCCGCTTCCAGCGCCAGCGACAGGCGGCCGTTCCCGAGCAGGCTTGCGGCGCCGGCGCTGTGCGGCCCGGCATCCTGCAGCGCGCCGGCCGCCGCCTCGCGCACCGCCGGGTGCGCCGCCAGCGACAGGTAATCGCTCGAAGCGAAATTCACGCCGCGCGTGGCCGTACTGAACGCCGCGCCGTCGAGCGCGCGCGCGTTCTGCCAGACGCCGACGCCATATGCGGCGCGCAACGCGCACCAGTCATCCAGGGGCTCGATACGGCGCATCAGGTCCGGGCCGCGCGGCTGCGCGAACCCGGCAACGCTGCCGCGCAGCGCCCCGCAGGCCAGCAGCGCCGCGATGTCGCCGCCGCCCTCGAAGACGATCGATTCCTCGTTCACGGTGGTCTCCTCGAGAAATGGAAAGGAAAGCGGAAAGGACGGGCGGGCGGGGTTAAGCAAGCTCAGGCCAGCGCCGGCGCCGCCGCCGATCCCGGTCCTGATCCTGACCCCGCGGCTTCGGCCGCCTGGCGCGCCAGCAGCGCGCCCACGCTGTCGGCCGGCAGCGGACGGTGGAACAGATAGCCCTGCGCCTCGTCGCAGCGCATCGCATCGAGGTCGGCCAGCTGCTCGGCCGTCTCGACGCATTCGGCGATCACTTTCAGCTCGAGCCGGTGCGCCATCGCCACGATCGTCTCGGCGATCGTATAGGGCCGGGCGCGCAGGCTGGACCCGAGGCGGCGCACGAACAGGCCATCCATCTTCAGGATGTCGACCGGCAGTTCGGACAGGTAGTTCAGGCTCGAATAGCCGGTGCCGAAGTCGTCGATCGAGACCAGCACCCCGGCCGCGCGCAGTTCGCCCAGCACCTTGCGGTTCGCTTCGACGTCGTCGATCAGGACGCCCTCGGTGATCTCGAGATCGAGGCAGCCGCACGGCAGCCGGGCGTCGCTCACGATCTCCATTACCCGCGCCGCCATGCCCGGCGCGCGCAGCTGGCGCGCCGACAGGTTCACCGCGGTCTTCACGCCCGGCAGGCCGGCGTCGCGCCAGGCCCGGTTCTGGGCGCAGGCGGTGCGCAGCACCCAGTCGCCGATCGGCACGATCATGCCGGTTTCCTCGGCCAGCGGGATGAAGCGGCCCGGATCGATGCGCCCGTGCACCGGATGCTGCCAGCGCAGCAGCGCCTCGACCCCGACAATGCGGCGCGTGGCCAGGTCGACCTGCGGCTGGTATTCGAGGAACAGCTGGCCGCGCGCCAGGGCATCCCGCAGGCCGTTCTTCAGCGCGAGGCGCTCGCTTTTCGGCTCGCAGGCGGCGCTCGAATACACCTGGACGCTGTTTTCGCCCCATGCGCGCGCGCTGCGCATGGCGATGTCGGCGCGCTTGAGCAGCGCGTCGAGGTCGCAGTCCTCGGCCGGATACAGCGCCACGCCGACCGACAGCGTGACGAAGCATTCGCGTTCGGCGACCGTCAAGGGCAGGCCGAAGCGGTCGAGGATCTTTTCCGCCACCTGGCGCGCATCGCTTTCCGCGCCGAGGTCTTCCAGCAGGGCCACGAACTCGTCGCCGCTCCAGCGCGCCACCGTGTCGCAATCGCGCAGGCAGTGGCGCACCATGGCCCCCGCCTGCACCAGCAGCGCGTCGCCGGCCTCGTAACCGAGGGCGTCGTTCACTTCCTTGAAGCCGTTGATATTCAGGAGCAGCAGCGCGACCAGGCGCCGGTTGCGGTCGGCCCGCTCCATCGCATGGCGCAGGCGGTCGCGCAGCAGGCGCCGGTTGAGCAGGCCGGTGAGCTGGTCGCAATGCACGCTGTCGAGCATGCGCCCGACGCTCGCGCCCAGGTCATGCACGTCGAGCGCCGGGGGCGCCCCCTCGCGCACGGCCACGGCCAGCGGCGCCTCGCCCTGGCCATGGCACACCACGCGGTTGCGCCCGCTCGACTTGGCCAGGTACAGCGCCTCGTCGGCACGGCCGACGGTCAGGCCGATCGCTTCGCCCATGCGGTACTCGGCCACGCCGATCGACACCGTCAGCGCGATCTCGCTGCCCGCCTCGAGGCAGCGCAGCTTCTCGATGGCCTCGCGCACACGCTCGGTCAGCACCAGGGCGTCGACTGTGGGCGTCTCGGGCAGCATCAGCAGGAATTCCTCGCCGCCGTAACGGCCGAAACAGTCGCTGCCGCGTACCTGCGCCTGCACCGTACGGGCAAAGGCGCACAGCACGGCATCCCCCGCGCTGTGGCCGTAGGTGTCGTTGACGCGCTTGAAAAAGTCGATGTCGAGCAGGCACAGGCAAAAAGCCCGGCCGTTGCGGTCGCTGCGTTCCTTTTCCTTTTCGATCAGGGTCATCAGGTAACGCCGGTTGTGCACGCGGGTCAGTTCGTCGCGGATCGCCAGTTCGTTGATGGTGCCCAGCGCCTGCTCGAGCTTGACGAAACCCTGGGTCTTGGTCATCTCGACCAGGAAGGCGAACACCAGCACCACGACAAACAGCCCCAGGTGGCAGGCCAGGTAGAGCAGCGCCATGTCCGATACCGGATGGCTTGGGAGCGTGTGGCCTGCGCGCGGCAGTGCGTAGATGACGGCGGCGGCGCCGCAACTGAGCGCCAGCCAGTACAGCGAACTGGCCACGCCGCCCAGGAACATCGCCACCAGCGGCGCCGTGATCAGCCAGCTCGCGGTCGGCGCGCCGATGCCGCCGAGGTGGTAGCTCAGCCAGGTGAAGTTGAAGAACAGCGCACACAGGAACAGTTCGCGCGCAGCCCGCACACTGCCGCTGGCGCGCAGCAGCAGGGGCGAAGCCAGCATGAACACGCAGCACAGCAGGATCTCGACCGCCGCCGCCCCGAAACCCAGCAGGTGGTAGGCCAGTGCATAGAACGGCCCCGCGGTACCCGCCAGCAGCGCCGCATTGACGACGTTTTCGGCACGCAGCCGGGCAGCCGCCGGCCCGTTGAGGCAGTCGGCGGGGATGAACCAGTGGGTCGCGACGACGTAACGGTCGCTCCATCGCGCGCAGGTGCTGTTCATGTGTGTTCGGTCGGGCCGCAAGGGCCCGGGCGAGTGAGGTCAACCGCCAGTGTAGGAAGCAAGTTTCCTACAGACCTTATTTTTAAGCAGAAACAAGAACGAAAATCATGCACCACGCTTGACAGGCGTAGTGCAGGGTGGGCGGCGCAAGCGGCGCGTCTATGCCGCCTGCCGGGTCTGGCCGGCCACCCTACGCCCGCTTGAGTGGAATGGTGCGGGCGGCGCGGGCGCGCAGCTGGCCGCAGCCGCCCTCGACGTCCTGCCCTGCCGAGTCGCGCAACTTGGTCAGCACGCCGCGCGCGTGCAGCGCTGCCGCGATCGCACGCGCCCTCTCCCAGCTTGGGCGCCGGAAGGCCAGGCCGGGGATCGTGTTGTAGGGGATCATGTTGAGGATGGCGTACTTGCCGCGCAGCAGCGCGACAATGCCCTCCAGCTCGTCCTGGCCGTCGTTCACGCCCTCGAGCAGGGTCCACTGGTACTGGACCGGATAGCCGGTGAGGCGCGCATAGCGTTCGCCGAATTCCACCAGTTCGACGGGTAGCAGCCGCGGCGCGCGCGGCAGCAGTTCGGCGCGCAATGCCGGTTTGGTCGTGTGCAGGGAGAGCGCCAGCGCCGGCTTGACCCGGCCAAGGGGCAGGCGCTCGAAGGCGCGCGGGTCGCCTACCGTGGAAAACACGAGGTTCTTGTGCGCGATGTTCGCCTCGACACCGAGCAGCTCGATGGCATCCAGCACATTGTCGAGGTTGTGGGCCGGTTCGCCCATGCCCATGAACACGACTTTTTTGACGGGACGGCGGGCACGCGCCTGCACCACCTGGGCCACGATCTCGCCGCTGGTCACCTGCCGCAGCAGGCCATCCTTCCCGGTCATGCAGAACCGGCAGCCGACTGCGCAGCCGACCTGGCTCGAGACGCAGACGCCGTCGCGCGGCAGCAGCACGGTTTCGACCGCCTGGCC
>JAQGLR010000421.1 GCA_028292765.1 Massilia sp.
TTCCCGCTGTTCCCGGGCGTGGTCGTGCGTTGCCGCGCGATCGGCGTGCTGAAGATGACCGACGAAGCCGGCGGCGATGCCAAGATCCTGGCTGTGCCTGTCGACAAGATCCTGCCGATCTACAGCCACTGGCAAAAGCCGGAAGACCTGCAAGACCTGCGCCTGCAGCAGATCCAGCACTTCTTCGAGCACTACAAGGACCTCGAAAAAGGCAAGTGGGTCAAGATCGAAGGCTGGGCCGGTCCGGATGAAGCCAAGGCCGAGATCGTCAACGGCGTGGCAGCGTACAAGGCCAAAGAGCAGCAGTAATTTTGTGCTCGAAACGGGAAAGGCCCGGCACCCCTGGGGTGGCCGGGCCTTTTTTTCGCACTGCCGCTGGCCGCTTACCAGCCGATATCCTGCAGCAGCGGATAGGTCAGGTCGCGCGGCGGCGTGACGGTATGCGACAGGTCCGAGTTGATCGACGGCTCCATCAACTGGTTCGGCTTGGCTTCGGTGGTGTAGTGCGACACCGAGGAGCCCGGCGCATTCGTCGTCGGCGTGTACATCAGGATGCGGCGGCGCGCATCGGTGCCGGCCAGGCGCGTCGAGTCGATGCCGAGGCTGGCGACGACGCCGGACTTGGTGCGCGAGCGCGCCTGCAGGACTGCGCGCAGGGTGGCGCCGGCTGCGTGGGTCACGCGTACCGACGGGATTGTGATGCTCGGGTCGCTGCCGCTCATGCCGGTCGGTTCGCCCGCTGCGTTGTCGGCCACCACCATGCCGATCGCGCCGGCCGCCTGGACGTTGCGCGCCTTGTCGACGAACCCGCATTCGCCACGCGACACCAGTGCGATGTTGCCGCGCACTGCCAGCGCATTGGTGGTGTTGAGCGGGCCGCAGGCCAGGCCCGTGCCGTCCGGCTGCTCGACGACCGGCATCAGCTGGCCGCTGACGGGCGTCGGCCCGAGCGGCGCCCCGAAGGAGGCATCGCCGACTTCGTAATTGCCGGCTGCGTTGCCGGCGGCGCTGCCGCTCACGGCCAGGCGCGAGCGCGGGTCGAGCACCTGGGGCACGGCCGCGGTGACGGCAGGGCCGTTCCACGACAGGCGGTCGCCGCTGATCGCCGAGGCGACGCGCTCGACGTTGGTCATGTTGACCCAGAGCTGTTCGGTGCGGTTGTCGACCAGGAAGTGGTCCCAGATCGAAGGAATATCCTGGATCTCGGCGCCGGTTTCGTCGTCGGTGAAGGTCTGGAAGCCCAGGCCGTGCGCCATTTCGTGCAGCAGCACGGTCACCAGGTCGATGCCGGCGCCGGCATTGTTGTCCAGGCCGAGGTAAAAGCCGGGACCGGGCAGGCAGTCGGGGAACAGGCCGAGGCGCGAGTTGAAGCGCGAAATGATGTGCGGCTCGCCGGGTGTGGCAAGGTCGGTGCCGGCGAGTTTGCTCGCCAGCGCGGATGGATACCAGGTGGCCTGGCGCGGCGCGTTGGTGAAGTCGGACCAGATTTCGTTGGCGCCCGCCGAACCGAGCACGGCGCTGCTTTCGGTGCACGAGAGCGGCACGAAGGAGGCGCCGATGCGGACCGGCACGCTGCTGGTGAGGGTGGCGCCCCAGATCTCGGCCGCATGCTGGAAGGCGTTCAGGCGCTGCTGGCCGAGGGTGGTGCCGGGGTTGCCGCCGACTGGCGTGACCGGGGTCGGGTCGTTGAAACCGATGCCCGGCGCGTTCTGGTTGACGATGACGATGGTCGCCGCCTGCGAACCGACTACGGCGGCGCACGCAAGGGCGAGGGCGGCCAGGGCGCGCAGTGGTGATTTAATCATGGCGGTGTCCTTCGTTGTGCGGGGCGGCGGCAGTGCCGGCGCTGGTGGAAGGGGCGAGCGCCTTCTCGGCGGCCGCCGCGCCATGGACGCACTGTTCGTCGAGTTTGCCGTCGGCGCCGCGCTTGACCACCGTATACACGAGACCCCGTTCGCCGAGGCGCACGTGGCGGCTGCCGCCCGGATGGGTGACCAGCGCCGGCTGCGACGGCGCGCTCATGCTTGCTGACGCCGATGGCGGCGCCAGTGCCCGCATTTCAGCCGGGGTCGGGGCGCGCAGTTGCCCGGTCTGGGCGTCGCGCACGACGACCATGCCCTGCTGCCCCTGCTGCGGCTGCGGCTGGGCCCCTGCCTTCGGCGGCAGGGCGGCCCAGAGTGCCGCGCACGGCAAGACTGCGAGTAAATTTTTATATGACATGGTGGGTTCTCCGGTAAGGCTTCATTTCGACGACTTGCGGCGCATGAAACCCAGCGCGCCCAGGCCGAGGGCCAGCATCGCGTACAGCGAAGATTCGGGGACTGCGGTGATTACTCGGACCGTATCGAGGCCGATGTAGTTCAGGGTGTCGGCATGACCGACGTAGCGGAAGGCGAAGCGGCCTTCGCCTTCGACATTGAGGCTGCCGCTCCACTCGGTCCAGTCGGCCGGGTAGCCGGCTGTGCCGCCGATGGTGCCGAGCAGGGTCGTGAAGCCGCTGGTGCCGCCGTCGCTACCAGAGGCGAAGCGCACCTCGAGGGTATCGTTGAAGCCGGCAAAGTCTTCGTGGCGGGTCCAGAAGGACAGGTTGGTGATGCCGGCGAGCGCAAGCACCGGCGTGATCAGCCAGTTGTCGACCACGCCGAGGCCGCCCGCGGCGCCGAGGAAGCTGGCGGCGGCGTACGAGTTGGCCGCGCCCGACTGCGATTCGAAGATGGCTGCATTGCCCTGGAACCAGGTGTTGCCGGGCGGGACGCTGTTATTCGTGAAAGTCCAGCCTGGCAGGGCGGTGACGTTGTCGAAGCCTTCGTCCAGCACCTCGACTACCGGCTTGCCGACTGGCTTGGCGACCGCATTGGCGGCGCCCGGCGCGAGGACGGCAAGCGCGAGCGCGCCGGCCGATACATACGACTCGAGAGTTTTCATGGATGTGCTTTCATGCGGAGCCAGATGGATGGCATTCCACTCGCGCTGGCATTCACGAGGCCATGGTTGAGTTCATCATATGAGCTGAACGGTAACGAACATTGATATCGATTCAATGTGCGTGGCAACTCGGCGGTATGGAGAAATGTCTAAGCTGAGTGCGCGTGCGGGCGGGGATCAGGCGGCAGGAAAAGCGCGTCGCGGCAGAGGATGCCGCCAGGGAAAACGGAGAAGGAAAAAGCGCGGGCGGCAGGGCGCCGCCCGCGCGCTGGCGGATCAGCGCCGGGCCAGGGTGCTGCGCAGGCGCAGCTTGCCGACGATCCCGATCGGGAAGAAATAGATCGACAGGATGAACAACACGCCCAGCCACAACATCCAGCGGTCCGGATGCAGGGCGGCGGCGAGCAGCGGCACGCCTTCGAATGCGGCCGACGCGACCTCCATGCGGTCCTTCAGGTAGTTCTGCGCCAGGATGAAGAGGGCGGCGCCCACCACGGCGCCGTACATCGTGCCCATTCCGCCAATCACCACGATCAGGAGGATGTCGGTCATCACTTCGAAGCCGAGCGAGGTTTTCGGGCCGACATAGCGCAGCCACAGGGCCATCAGGGCGCCGGCCAGCACGGCGACGAGCGCCGCCAGGCAGTTGGCCCAGATGCGATACACGACCGTGCGGTAGCCGAGCGCCTCGGCGCGGAACTCGTTCTCGCGGATCGCCTGCAGCACCCGCCCGAAGGGCGAGTTCACGAGGCGCAGCAGGAACAGGAACAGCAGCAGGCAGCCGAAGAACACCAGGTAATAGGTCAGCAGCTTGCCGTCGATCGAGCGTCCGAAGACTTCGTTTTCCATGAAGGTAAAGCCGGGCGTGAGCACTTCCGGCACGCTGAAGGTCTTGCCGTCTTCGCCGCCGGTGAAATCCGACAGTTGCGAGGCCAGCACCGCGAACGACGAGGCCACGGCCAGGGTGATCATGGCGTAGAAAATGGCGCGTACGCGCAGCGCGAACAGGCCGACGACGAAGGCCAGGGCCAGGGCCAGCAGCAGCGCCAGGCCGAGGCCGGTCAGGGCCGCGCTCCAGGTCGGCTCGTCGACGGACGCCAGGCCCAGGCCGATGCCATAAGCGCCGATCCCGTAGAACATCGTGTGCGCGAAGGAGACGATGCCGGTGTAGCCGAGCAGCAGGTCGTAGGAAGCGACCAGCACGATGTAGACGCAGATGGTGGCGGCCGTATTGAGCGGACGGGCGCCCGAAGTCAGGAAGGGCGCGAACGCCAGCCCGAGGAAGACCAGCAGCAGCAGCACGGTGAGGGCGCGGCTGCGCGGCAGGTCGCCGGAAAGAAGTCGCGTAGCAAGTTGATTCGACATGGTCAGCCCCGCGATTTCGAATACAGCCCGGCCGGGCGCCACATCAGGATCGCGATCATCAGGACGATGTTCGAGACCAGTGCGAATTTCGGCGCCAGGAAGCCGGCATAGTTGGCCACCAGCGCCATGAGCAAGGCGCCGATGAAGCAGCCGCCGACCGACCCCAGGCCGCCGATGATGATGACGATGAAGATCGTCACCATCATTTCGCCGCCCATCGCGGCCGTCAGCGTTTCCTTGTACAGGCCCCACATCACGCCGCCCAGGCCGGCGAGCGCGGAACCGGCCGCGAACACCGCCACGAACAGGCGGCGGATGCGGTAGCCGAGGCTTTCCACCATCTCGCCGTTCTCGACGCCGGCGCGGATCAGGAGGCCGATCTTGGTGCGGTTCAGGGTCAGGAACATGATGGCGAACACGACCAGGCCCACCACGACCGCGACCAGCCGGTATTTTTCGATCGCCGCATCGCCCAGGAAGATCGCGCCGCGCAGGGAGGTCGGCAGCGGCAGCGGAATCGTTTCCGCGCCCCAGATCACGTGGATCAGCTGCTCGGCGACGATCATGCCGCCCATCGTGATCAGGATTTGCTTCAGGTGCTGGCCATACACCGGCATGATGATGACGCGCTCGAAGGCCCAGCCCAGCAGGCCAGTCACCAGCATCGCCACCGCGACCGCCAGGCCCAGCACGCCGAGGTTGAGCAGCAGCGAATCGGCCTCCATCCAGCCCTGCATCGGCAGCAGGACCAGGGTGGCGGCAAAGGCGCCGACCGAGACAAAGGCGCCGTGGCCGAAGTTCAGCACGTCCATCAGGCCGAAGATGAGCGTCAGGCCGCTGGCCATGATGAAAATCATCATGCCCATCGCGAGGCCGGCGACGGTCAGGGTGACCCAGGTGGGGAAGCTGCCGACCAGCGGCAGCATCAGGAGCGCCAGCGCGGGCACCAGCAGCAGCGGCGCCAGGTCGCGCGGCGCGCTCGGGAGCGGAGCATCCTGGGACACGGCGGCCTGGGTCGCGCCCTTGGGCACGCCGGCAATCGGGGGAAGGGTTGCACTCATCGTAAATCCTATTGGTGGGAGTCGAGCGACAGGCCGAGCAGGCGCTGCTGCAGCTTGTCGTCGTTGGCCAGCGCCGACATCGTTCCGGCGTGGGCCACGCGCCCGTCGTCCATCACGCTGACGGTGTCGCCGAGCGAGCGCACGAAATTGAAGTTCTGTTCGACCAGCACGATGGTGGTGTCGGTCTCTTTCAGTTCGCGGAAGGCGGCGATCAGGCTCTGGATGATCGCGGGCGCCAGGCCCTTGGTCGGCTCGTCGACCAGCAGCAGTTTCTTCGGTTCGACGATCGCGCGGGCGATCGCCACCATCTGCTTCTGGCCGCCGGACAGGTTCCCGGCCGGGTAATTCCAGAATTTCTTCAGGGCCGGGAAGAAGCCGAAAATCCAGTCGAGGCGCGCCGCGTCCATCGGCCCGCCGATGGCGGCCAGGTGCAGGTTTTCGCGCACGGTCAGGCCGGAAAAGACGGCCATGCTTTCCGGGACATAGGCGATGCCGGCACGCGCGATATCGGGCGTGGCGAGTCTGGTGATGTCGCGGCCGTCGAAGGTGATGCTGCCGGCGCTGGCCTTCCACAAGCCCATGATCGTGCGCAGCGTGGTGGTCTTGCCGGCGCCGTTACGGCCCAGCAGCACCGACAGTCCGCCGCGCGGCACGACCAGGTCGACGCCGTGCAGGATGTGGTACTGGCCGATGTGGGTGTGCACGCCGGAGAGGGTCAGCAAGGCGTCGGTGGCAGGCTGAGTGTGGTTGGACGCGTGAGCGGGAAACCCGCCCACCCTACGCATGTTCGGTTTCGGGTGTTCCAAGATAGGCTTCCTGTACGATCTTCGATTGCATCACTTCGGCAGGCATGCCGTCCGCGACCAGGGTGCCGTTGTGCAGCACGATGATGCGGTCGGCCAGCTGGCGCACCACGTCCATCTTGTGCTCGACCAGCAGGACGGTCTTGTTGGCTTCGCGCTTGACGGCGTGGATCAGGTCGAGTACGACCGGCACCTCGTCCACGCTCATGCCGGCGGTCGGCTCGTCGAACATCAATACGCTTGGCTCCAGCGCCAGCAGGATCGCCACTTCCAGCTTGCGCTGGTCGCCGTGCGACAGCGAGCCGACCCGGGCCTCGCGCTTGCCGGCCATCGCCACGCGCTCGAGGTAATGCCCGGCGCGCTCGATCAGTTCCTTGTGGCCGAACCAGACCGAGAACATGTTCATGCCGAGGCCGGCGCGGCTTTGCACGGCCAGGCGCACGTTTTCCATCACCGTCAGGTTCGGGAACAGGTTCGTCAGCTGGAAGGCGCGGCCAATGCCGAGCCGCGTGCGCCGCGCCGCGCCGTGGCGTGTGATATCCAGGCCGTTCAACAACACGCTGCCCGAGGTGGCCGGCAACTGGCCCGAGACCAGGTTGAAGTAGGTCGTCTTGCCGGCCCCGTTGGGGCCGACGATCACGGTCAGCGTGCCCGGATAGAAGTCCGCCGTCACCGCGTTGACCGCGACGTGGCCGCCGAAGCGGATCGTCAGGTCGCGCGTCGACAGCGAAGGCTGCTGGGTTTGCGGTACATTGGTTGCGGCCATGTCAGCGCTTGTTCCTGATCGGCAGGGGCATTTCGGCGGCCGGGATCTCGCGCACCAGTTCCAGCAGGTCCCATTCGTTCTTCTGGTCTTTCTTGATGCGGAAGTGGTACATCGACTGGATCGCCTGGTGGTCCTGCTTGCGGAAGCTCATCGGGCCTTTCGGCGTCTCGAAGCTCATGCCTTCCATGGCGGCCACCAGCTGCTCGCTGCTAATTTCGCCATTGCCGCTCGGGACCTTCGACAGCGCGTTGAACACGGCGCTGGCCGCGGCGAAGCCGCCGGCGGTGAACATGTCGGGCGGCGCCTTGAAGCGTTTGGTATGTTCCGCCACCAGCCAGTCGTTCATCTTGTTCTTCGGGAAGGCGTAGTAATAATAGATCGTGCCTTCGGTGCCGGCGT
>JAQGLR010000439.1 GCA_028292765.1 Massilia sp.
GCTCATGCGTGAACGTGACTTTTCCGGCTTAAATCCCGCGCGCGCGGTCCGCCGCAAACTGCAAGCGGAACGCGTTAAACCCGTCCGCGTCGATCGCATCGCGCATCTCCTGCATCAGGTTCAGGTAGTAGTGCAGGTTGTGAATCGTGTTCAGGCGCGCGCCGAGGATCTCGTTCGAGCGGTGCAGGTGGTGCAGGTAGGCGCGCGAGAAGTTCTTGCAGCAGTAGCAGGTGCACGACTCGTCGAGCGGGGCCGTGTCTTCCTTGTAGCGCGCGTTCTTGATCTTGACGTCGCCAAAACGCGTGAACAGCCAGCCATTGCGCGCGTTCCGGGTCGGCATCACGCAGTCGAACATGTCGACGCCGTTGGCCACGCCGTCGACCAGGTCTTCCGGCGTGCCGACGCCCATCAGGTAGTGCGGCTTGTTCTCGGGCAGGCGCGGGCCGACGTGGGCCAGGATGCGCTTCATGTCTTCCTTCGGCTCGCCGACCGACAGGCCGCCGATCGCCAGGCCCGGGAAGTCGATCTCTTCCAGCCCGGCCAGCGACTCGTCGCGCAGGTGCTCGTACATGCCGCCCTGGACGATGCCGAACAGCGCGTTCGGATTTTTGCTACCGTCTTCGCCGCGATTGAATTCGTTCATCGAGCGCTGGGCCCAGCGCAGCGACATGCGCATCGACTTGGCCGCTTCTTCGGCGGTGGCGGCGCGGCCATCAATCTCGTACGGGGTGCATTCGTCGAACTGCATCACGACGTCCGAGTTCAGGGCGCGCTGGATCTGCATCGACACCTCCGGCGACAGGAATCGACGCGAGCCGTCGATCGGCGAGGCGAAAGTGACGCCCTCTTCCGTGATCTTGCGCATCGCGCCCAGCGAAAACACCTGGAAGCCGCCCGAGTCGGTGAGAATCGGCTTGTCCCAGCCCATGAACCCGTGCAGGCCGCCGAACTTGTTGAACACCTCGATCCCGGGGCGCAGCCACAGGTGGAAGGTGTTGCCGAGGATGATCTGCGAGCCGACTTCCTTCAGTTCGACCGGGTCCATCGCCTTGACGGAACCGTAGGTCCCGACCGGCATGAAGATCGGCGTTTCGATGGTGCCGTGGTTGAGGGTAAGGCGGCCGCGGCGCGCGTGCGACAGGCCGCTGGTGTCTTTTTTAAGTAGGGTAAATTCGAGCATCGGGTTTTATTCGCGTGAAGGGTCAGCGTGACTGCGTGGTCAGCAGCATGGCGTCGCCGTAGCTGAAGAAGCGGTATTCGTTGGCGATCGCGTGGGCATAGGCCTTGCGGATGGCCGCGTAACCGGCAAAGGCCGACACCAGCATCAGCAGGGTCGACTTCGGCAGGTGGAAGTTCGTGACCAGGCGCGTCACCGTCTTGAACGTGTAGCCGGGCGTGATGAACAGGGCCGTGTCGGCGCTGCCGGCAAGCAGCGCGCCCGACTGGGAAGCGGACTCCAGCGCGCGCAGGCTGGTCGTGCCGACCGCCACCACGTCGCGCCCGGCCGCTCGCGCGGCGCGCACGGCATCCACCGTCTCGGGTGGCACCGTGTACCACTCGGTGTGCATCTGGTGCGCGGACAGGTCTTCCACGCGCACCGGCTGGAAGGTACCGGCGCCGACGTGCAGGGTCACATACGCGAAGTTCACGCCCCTGGCGGTGAGCTTGTCGAGCAGCGGCTGGTCGAAGTGCAGGCCGGCGGTCGGCGCGGCGACGGCGCCCGGCTCTTTCGAGTACACCGTCTGGTAGCGCTGCTCGTCGAATTCGTCGGCCGTGTGCTCGATATAGGGCGGCAGCGGCAGGCGGCCGTGCGCCTCGATCAGGTCGAACACGTCGCCCTCGAAGTGAAGGGTGAAAAATTCGCCGGCGCGGGTTCCCGTGGTGACGTCGAAGGCGTCGGCCAGGCGGATGCGGTTGCCGGGTTTTGGCGACTTCGAGGCGCGCACCTGCGCCAGCACCGTGCGGTTATCCAGCACGCGCTCGACCAGCACCTCGACCTGGCCGCCGGTTTCCTTGACGCCGAAAAACCGGGCTTTGAGGACGCGCGTGTTGTTCATCACGAGCAGGTCGCCAGGCTGGAGCTGGTCGACGATGTCGGCGAAATGGCGGTCGGTAATCTGGTCGCCGTCGAGCTGCAACAGGCGCGAAGCGCTGCGGTCCGGCAGGGGCAATTGCGCGATGCGCTCGGGCGGCAGTTCGAAATCGAAATCGGAAAGCGAGTACATTCTGGTCAATTCTGGGAAAATAAGTGCTGGCAGCCTTACAATACGGCCCCAAGTATGTGCGGCGAACCCTCTATTTTACGCCAGCCAAAGCCATTCTGCCGCGCTTATGCCCGCTCCCAAGACTCCTTCAGCCCCTAAAACGACACAAACCAAGCTCGCCAGGCTCGGCCTGCACAGCGACATGGACCTGGTCCTGCACCTGCCGATGCGCTACGAGGACGAGACGAAGATCGTGTCCATCCGCGAGGCCTGCCTGCGCGGCGGCCATGTGTCGCAGGTCGAGGGCGTCGTCACGAAAAACGAAATCAGCCTCAAACCCCGGCGCCAGCTGCTCGTCACCATTGCCGACGACAGCGGCGAGCTGCTGCTGCGCTTCATGAATTTCTACGGCAGCCAGGTCAAGCAGCTGGCCGAGGGCGTGCGCGTGCGCGCCCGTACCGAGGTCAAGCACGGCTTCTTCGGGGCCGAGATGGTGCACCCGATTTATAAGGTGGTGAACGAAAACGCGCCGCTGCCGACCTCGCTCACGCCGGTCTATCCGTCGGGCGAGGGGCTGTCGCAGCCGATCCTGCGCCGGGCGATCGCCGAGGCGATGCGGCGCGTGAGCTGGATCGATACCGTGCCCCCCGGCGTGCGCCGCCAGATGGGCTTGATCGATTTCGAGCCGGCCGTGAAGCTGCTGCACTACCCGCCGGTGGATGTCGACGAATACGCGTTGATGGAGAAATCGCATCCGGCCTGGACGCGCATGAAGTTCGACGAACTGCTGGCGCAGCAGCTGTCGCTGAAACGCGCCCAGCGCGCCCGCCGCGACAAGGGTGCGCCGACGCTGCGCGCGATGGGGCACATGACCGAAGGTTTGCTGGGCGCCCTGCCCTTCAGCCTCACCGGCGCCCAGCAGCGTGTCCTGAAAGAGATCCGCGCCGACCTGCGCGAAGGCTATCCGATGCAGCGCCTGTTGCAGGGCGACGTCGGCAGCGGCAAGACGGTGGTGGCGGCGCTGGCCGCCGCCCAGGCCATCGACAGCGGCTACCAGGCCGCGCTGATGGCGCCCACCGAAATCCTCGCCGAACAGCATTTCAGGAAGATCGCGGCGTGGATGGAGCCGCTTGGCGTGAAAGTCGCCTGGCTGACCGGGAGCCTGAAAAAGAAGGACAAGGCGGCCGCGAACGAGCTGGTCGAATCGGGTGAAGCGAGATTAGTCATCGGCACGCACGCGCTGATCCAGGACACGGTGCAGTTCGCGAAACTCGGCCTGGTGATCGTCGACGAGCAGCACCGCTTCGGCGTCGGCCAGCGCCTGACCCTGCGCAACAAGGGCAGCGACGGCCTGGTGCCGCACCAGCTCATGATGTCGGCCACGCCGATCCCGCGCACCCTGGCGATGACGTATTACGCGGACCTCGAGGTGTCGGTGATCGACGAGCTGCCGCCGGGCCGCAGCCCGATCGTCACCCGCGCGATCGACCAGAACCGGCGAGACGAAGTCATCGAGCGCGTGCACGCGGCGGCGCTCGAGGGGCGCCAGGTGTACTGGGTCTGTCCCTTGATTGAAGAGTCGGAAGCGCTGCAGCTGCAAACGGCCACCGAAACCTACGAAACCCTGGCCGAGGCGCTGCCGGATTTACAGGTCGGGCTGGTGCACGGGCGCATGAAGCCGGCCGAAAAGCAGGCGGTGATGGATGCCTTCACGGCGGCCGAGGTCCACGTGCTGGTGGCGACCACCGTCATCGAGGTCGGCGTCGACGTACCGAATGCGTCATTGATGGTGATCGAGCATGCCGAGCGTTTTGGATTGTCGCAACTGCACCAGCTGCGCGGGCGCGTGGGGCGCGGTTCGGCGGCCAGCGTCTGCCTGCTGCTGTATCAAAGCCCGCTGGGACAGGTGGCCAAGCAGAGATTGATGACGATGCGCGAGACCACCGACGGTTTCGAGATCGCCCGGCGCGACCTCGAGATTCGCGGGCCCGGCGAATTCCTGGGTGCGCGCCAGTCGGGCCAGGCCATGCTGCGCTTCGCCGACCTGGAGACGGACCAGTGGTTAGTGGAGCACGCGCGCGATATCGCGGCGGGTTTGCTGGAGCGGGAGACGGCCGAGAGCATCGCGATCGTGGACGCACATTTGGCAAGATGGCTGGGCGGGCGCGAAGAGTTCCTCAAAGTGTAGGGTGGACGCGGGTCAGCTCGACCCCATCAACCGTCATCTTCCACTTGTCGCCGACGCGGTGCGGCGGCTTGCTGACGACGAAGGTGGAGCGCACCATGAAGGTGCCGACATCGAAGTTGTCGCCATTGAAGCCCTGCAGATCGAGGCTGAGATCCATCTTCCTGTTCGGCCGGTCGCGCTTGTACTTGACCTTGCCGTCCCTGGCCAATTGCAGGCGCATGTCCTTGCCCTGCCAATCGCCGACATAGGCCAGCTTTTCAGCGGGAACGGGAACCGGGTCAGCCTGTGCGGCCAGCGGCAGCAGGCAGGCGGCGGCGAGGACGGCGGTGCGTAACATATGCATGACAACTCCGGGACGGATGATGGAAGCGGGACAGCCGCCGAGTATTCGCCTGTCCAGTTCCATTGTCAACATGCATACATCGCGCGGCCCAGGGGCTTACCGCGTATCCGCCTCGTAGACCAGGCCGATCTGGCGGCGGATCTCGTCCATCACGCCCATCAGGGCCAGCGTTTCCTCGTGCGTCATGCCCGGGCTTTCGATCAGCCCTGCCCGGAAACAGCGCTGCGCCTCGATCACTTCGTGCACGTAGCCGTTGCCGAGGTAGGGCGTGTCGATCGTGCGCGTGCTGCCATCGTCGAGCGCCACCGTCAGCGAGCGGGCGCGGTGGAACATGGTGTTCATGCGCACGTGGCCGCGCGTCCCCGACACCGTCAGTTCACAGGGGGTGCGCGCCAGCAGCGAGCAACTGCACACCGACATGGCGCCGCCTTCATGCTTTAACGTGAACCCGGTCTGCACGTCGACGCCGGTTGGGCCCATCTGCGCCTGCGCCCTGACCTCGGCGACGGGCC
The DNA here is from genome assembly GCA_028292765.1 of Massilia sp. Taxonomy (GTDB): domain Bacteria; phylum Pseudomonadota; class Gammaproteobacteria; order Burkholderiales; family Burkholderiaceae_D; genus Telluria. The sequence continues at coordinate 5,248 of JAQGLR010000439.1, forward strand.
CGAGCAGGCTGGCCGCGATCGACAGCGGGTAGATGCCCAGGTCGAGCAGCGCACCGCCGCCCAGTTCAGGATTGAAGACGCGGTGCTCGGGGCCGAAGTTGGCGGTGAAGCCGAGGTCCGCCGCCACCTGGCTGACCTCGCCGATCTCGCCCGAAGCGATGATGCGTTTGACTTCGGCCAGCGCCGGCTGGAAGCGGGTCCACATCGCCTCCATCAGGAACAGGCGTTTACTCCGCGCCAGCGCCACGACCTCTTCGGCCTCGCGCCGGTTCATCGTAAACGCTTTTTCGCACAGCACGCCCTTCCCGGCGCGCAGGGCGAGCAGCGCATTGGCCGCGTGCCGGGGGTGCGGCGTGCCGATGTAGACCAGGTCGATGTCCGTTGCCGCCACCAGTTCTTCGTACGAACCGTAGGCGGCGACTGCGCCGAATTCGCTGGCGAAGGCGTCCGCATTCTCGCGGCTGCGCGAAGCAACGCCGGTCAGCACTGCATCCGGCACCTCTTTCAACGCTTGCGCAAATGCGCGTGCAATCTTGCCTGTGCCGAGGATGCCCCAGCGTACCGTGTCAGCCATGGTGTTGTCCTTTATGTTATTCGCTTCGGGCGGAAGACGGTCGCGTCCAGATAAAAATCGCGATCCTGTTCAGGCCACCAGCCCGGCACGCCAAGCACCGGCAGCGGCGTGAAGCTGGAGGTGGTCAAGCCTTCGGCGCGCAGCGTCGCGGCGACCGTGGTGTCGATCCAGGCGCGCTGGGCGTCCAGGTCGAGGTGAAAATAAGCGTCCTCCGCGAACACGACGCGGGTGTGCGCGGTGATCGCCTTGCGCGGCGCGACCAGCTTTTCCATCAGCGCGTGGCCGAACAGCCAGAGCTGCGCGTCCGCGCCGAACATGGCCCGCTTTTCGAATAGCGCCCCTTCCCAGCAGTGCGCGCGCAGTTCGTCCACCAGCGCGCGCCCGGCGCTCGACGCCCGTACCACCAGCAGCGCGGCGTTTTCGTCGAAGATGGTGGCGGCGTCGCGCGCCGGTCCGCGCGACTTGCCGACGCCGCCGGCCGCCGCGATCTGCGCCGCCTGCAGTGCGTTCAGCTCGCGCTTGATCAGCGGGAAGGTCTGCCACACGAGGCCGTTGAAGAAGTCGTGCAGGTTGTCGCGCGTGGGTACCTTGCCGGTGGTGCTGATGAATTCCTCATACGCCCTCCCTTCGGGCAGCGACGCCTGCGGCACGAAGGCGAGCGCCAGGCCCCTGTGGTTGTGCAGGGAGAGGCGTGCAGCGTTGCGGTTGAAGGCGCCCACGAAGTCCGGGCCATCGAGCGCCAGGGCTTCATGGGCGGGCCGCACCGAGTCGTACCACGGCCGCGACCAATCGATCGGCGCCAGCCCCGACGCCAGGTCCGACGCCACTTACAGCATCTTCCAGTCGATGCGTTCGCCGGCATTCAGCGGCACCAGCTCGTTGTCGCCCATCGGCACCGTGGCCGGCAAGTCCCACGATTCGCGCACCAGCGTGATCGTGCCTTCGTTACGCGGCAGGCCGTAGAAGGCCGGGCCGTTGAAGCTGGCAAAGGCTTCCAGCTTGTCGAGCGCGCCCGCTTGCGCAAAGGCTTCGGTGTACAGCTCCATCGCGTGCAGCGCCGTGTAGCAGCCGGCGCAGCCGCAGCTCGACTCTTTCGCGCCGATGGCGTGCGGGGCCGAATCGGTGCCCAGGAAGAAGCGCTCGTCGCCGCTGGTGGCGGCCGTCACCAGCGCCAGGCGGTGTTCCTCGCGCTTCAGCACCGGCAGGCAGTAGTAATGCGGGCG
>JAQGLR010000441.1 GCA_028292765.1 Massilia sp.
TCCGAGCAGATCGCCGCCGTCGCCGGCGGGCGCAAGGAACTCCAGCAGGCCGCGCGCCAGGTGCGCGAGCAAAAGGCGGCCGGCAAACCGCGCAAGCTGGGGCCGGACGGCGAGCCGGTCGACGAAAAGGCCGCCCTGCGCGCCGAGATCGCCGCCCTGAAGGACCGCATGGCGACGCTGTTGACCGAGAACGAAATCCTCAAGCAGAAGCTGGCCAACGCCGGCGGCGACTGAGGCCGGCGACCGAGGCCCCAGGACCGAACACAAGCATAACAACACCGGAGACCACCGCATGTCCCTGCACCGCACCCTTGCATCCACCCTGGCCGGCACGCTCCTCGCCATGGCCGCTTTCCCGACGCTGGCCGAACCGGCAACAGCGAGCGCGCAAGCGGGCAGCGCCGCTACCAAACCCGCCGCATCGGCCGCCGATTTGGCGCGCTGGAACAAGACGGCTGCGCGGGTGACGATCATGCGCGACAAGTGGGGCATCCCGCACGTGTTCGGGAAAACCGATGCGGACGCGGTCTTCGGCATGCTGTACGCCCAGGCCGAAGACGACTTCAATCGCGTCGAGCTGAACTACATCAACGCGATGGGACGCCTGGCCGAAGTCGAGGGCGAGAAGGAAATCTGGCGCGACCTGCGCATGAAGATGTACATCCAGCCCGCCGACATGCAGGCCAAGTACGCGGCCAGCCCGGCCTGGCTGAAGGAATTGATGAAGGCCTTTGCCGACGGCCTGAACTTCTACCTGCACACCCATCCGGAAGTGAAGCCGAAGCTCATCACGCGCTTCGAGCCGTGGATGGCGCTGTCCTTCAGCGAGGGCAGCATCGGCGGCGACATCGAGTCGATCGATCTGAAAGCGCTGGAAGCCTTTTACGGCAAGGCTCCCGCCTTGGCGCCGGCGCCGCTGGCGGCCGACAAGCTGGCTGACAACCGTAACGTGCTGGACGCCGAACCGCGCGGCTCGAACGGCTTCGCGATCGCGCCCAGATTGTCGGCCTCCGGCCGTGCGCTGCTGCTGATCAATCCGCACACCTCGTTCTACTTCCGCCCCGAGATCCACATGGTGAGCGAGGAGGGCCTGAATGCCTATGGCGCGGTGACCTGGGGCCAGTTCTTCATCTACCAGGGCTTCAACGACAAGACCGGCTGGATGCATACCTCGGGGGGCGGCGACGTCATCGACGAGTACCTGGAGACGGTGCTTGATCGCGGCGGCAAGTTCTTCTACAAATACGGCAAGGAGGAACGGGCCTTGCGCGCCGTGCCGGTGAGCTTGCCGTACAAGACGGCGAACGGCGCCATGGCCAGCCGCACGGTGACGGCTTACTTCAGCCACCACGGCCCGATCGTGCGCACCGAGAACGGCAAGTGGGTTGCCGTGAAGATGATGGACGAGCCGGTGAAGGCGCTGACGCAGTCGTACAGCCGCACCAAGGCAAGGAGTTACGCCGCCTTCCACAAGGCGATGGAGTTGCGGACGAACTCGTCGAACAACACCGTGTATGCGGATGCCGACGGCAATATCGCCTACTTTCACGGCAATTTCATCCCGAAGCGCGACCCGCGTTTCGACTGGAGCAAACCGGTGGACGGCAGCAACCCCGCCACCGAATGGCAGGGCCTGCACGCTATTCCAGACACGATCACGCTCTTCAACCCGGCGAGCGGCTACATTTCGAACACGAACAACTGGCCGTTCAGCGCTTCCGGCGCGAACAGCCCGAAGCAGGCGGACTATCCTGCCTACATGTGGTCCCTGCCGGAAAATGCGCGCGGCCTGCATGCCGAACGCGTGCTGAAAAATGCCAAAGGGCTCACCATCGACAGCCTGATCGCAGCGGCCTACGACGGTTACCTCACCGCGTTCGAGCCGCTGGTGCCGCAACTGGCCAAGGACTTCGACGCGCTGCCGCCAGCCGACGCACGCCGCACCAGCCTGGGCCCGCAAGTGGCGGCGCTGCGCGCCTGGAACCTGCGCTTCGCGGCGGACTCGGTGCCGACCTCGCTGGCTGTCTACTGGGGCCAGGAAATGGTGACGGCCGCCGCGCCGAAAGCACGTGCCGCCGGCATGCCGACGGTCGACTTCATCACGAAGCAGATTGGATCCGCCGAGCGCCTCGACGCGCTGGCGCGCGCCAGCGCCAGGCTGACTGCCGACTTCGGCACCTGGCAGACGCCCTGGGGCGAGATCAACCGCTTCCAGCGCATCAGCGGCGACGTCGACCAGCAGTACGACGACAGCAAACCAAGCTACCCGGTTGCGTTTACCTCGGCGAACTGGGGCTCGCTCGCCTCGTTCGGCATGGTCGCCAAGCAAAAGACGAAGCGCATCTACGGCGACCGCGGCAACAGTTTCGTCGCCGCCGTCGAGTTCGGTCCGAAACTGCGGGCGAAGAGCATCCTGGCGGGCGGGCAGAGCAGCAATCCGGCGTCGAAGCACTTCGCCGACCAGGCGGCGATGTACGCCCGCGGCGAGTTCAAGGATGTGCTGTTCTACAAGCAAGACATCGAGAAGGCGCTCGAACGCAAGTATCATCCGGGGCAATAAGCAGGGAAACAGGCGCGGCGAATGAGGAGTTGCCATGACGACGAGTGAAAAGGACAAGATGCTGGCGGGCGAGTTGTTTCACCCGAGCGCGCCCGAGCTCCAGGCCGACCTGGAGGCCTGTGCCGCCTGGCTGGCGCGTTATAACGCGGCGATGGGCGAAGCGTCCGGGGCCTGGCAGGCGCTCCTGCGGGAGCGGCTGGCGGCGGTGGGGGAGGGCGCCATCGTGCGCCCGCCGTTCTACTGCGACTACGGCTACAACATCCACCTCGGCGCCAAGGTCTTCCTCAACTATAACTGCGTGATCCTCGATGGCGGGCAAGTCACGATCGGCGACGACACCCGCATCGGCCCGGCCGTGCAGATCTACACCGCCGACCACCCGCGCGACCCGGCAGTGCGCCGCAGCGGCCTGGAGTCGGGCCTGCCCGTGACGATCGGCAGCAACGTCTGGATCGGCGGCGGCGCCATCATCCTGCCGGGCGTGACGATCGGCGACGACGCCATCATCGGCGCCGGCAGCGTCGTCACGCGCGACGTGCCTGCATGCAGCACCGTTGTCGGCAATCCGGCCCGGATCGTCGGCGATCAAGGCAGGCCGGCCGCTGGCGCTTGACGTGGTGCGCTTGCTATAATTTCGCGATTCCCAATCACCATTCACTACGTCGGCGCAAGATCGGCATATAAGGCAGGCAGTGGCTAAACTCTATTTCAGGTATTCGGCGATGAACGCCGGCAAGTCGACCGCGCTGCTGCAGGTGGCCCACAATTACGAAGAGCAGGGCCAGCAGGTCAAGCTCTACACGGCCGCCATCGACAACCGCTACGGCGTCGGCCTGATCACCTCGCGCCTGGGGCCCCAGCGCCAGGTCGATACCTTTGACGACGGCACCAATTTCCTCGCCGCCGCACCGGCGGTCAGTTGCGTGCTGGTCGACGAAGCCCAGTTCCTCACCAAGGACCAGGTGCAGCAACTGCACCAGCTGGCCCAGGTGCGCGGCGTGCCGGTCATCTGCTACGGGCTGCGCAGCGATTTCCGCGGCGACCCCTTCCCGGGATCGGCCTACCTGCTGGCGCTGGCCGACGACATCGAGGAAATCAAGAACATCTGCAGCTGCGGCAAGAAGGCGACGATGAATATCCGCGTCGACGAGAACGGACGCCGCATCCGCGAAGGCGAGCAGGTCAGCATCGGCGGCAACGAGAGTTATCGCCAGGCTTGCGGCCGCTGCTTTTATAGTCAATGAGCCGCCACTGAGGCGTAGTCGACAATGAGCGTGCTGCCCGCATGCACGGCGATGCTGCCGGGCTTCCTGTGCAGCCACGCCGACATCCTGCTGTACCTGGTTCCCTCGTTCGCGCTGGCCTTCCTGTTCTGGATGCTGTCCGGCGCGCATCCCGCCTTCTTCATCCTGACCGCGCCCGGCACCCTGTGCCACGAGCTGGCCCACTTCGGCGCCGGCCTGCTGACGAATGCCGAGCCGACGAATATCAGCCTGTTCCCGCGCCGCAAGGGCAAAG
>JAQGLR010000459.1 GCA_028292765.1 Massilia sp.
TTCGTGTTATTAGTTGCGTTTTTGGTAATTGTGCGCCCCAATCATAGTCGATCCGGTAGCTTTGGCCTACTTCCCAACCAGGCGAGGGACCGACCATGTTCAGCTTCGACGATTTTGATCAGCTAAAGTTTTTGGAAGGACGCTGGAGGGGCGTCAGTGCCGACGGCAAGGAATTCTATGAAGAATACGTCCGGTCCGAGCCGACGATGTTCCACTCGCGCCGTTATCCCGATGACAGCTTCGACCAGCATGCCGACGGCAGCACCATCCGTTTCGAGGACGGGGAAGTCGTGTCGCAATGGGGCGAATTCACCTGGCGCGCCGCCGCGATCGGCCCCGACAGCGCCCGCTTCGCGCCGGTGAACGCGCCCAGCGAATTCGACTGGCACCGGGTCGACGCCGATACGCTCGAGGCGATGCAGCGCTGGAGCGCCGAGGGCAAACCGCAGCAATACACGATGCGGCTGACGAGGGTGCCGGCGCACAGCCCTTCGTGAGGCGCCACGCTGAACGCTCGACATGCTGAGCGTTCGTGCTCGGGAGAAATCCTTGCACTAGTTACATGAGACAATTGCGTTTGCTCACATTTTCAGCGCCAACGCCCGTCCATGACATCGAATCACTGCCCCGACCTCCTCTCGTCCCTCCTGCAGCGTCATCGTTCCCTCGTGTTGGGACCAGTTCTGGCCGGTACGCTGCTCGCTCCCGTCGTCGCGGGCGCACAGCAGGTACAGGCTGCACCGGCACGGCAGGCAACAGTGGCGCCGGTACGACAGCCGCCGGCAGCGCCGGCACCGGATGCCGCCCAGGCCGCGCCGGGAGTGGCGACCGTCTCCGTCACCGGCACGCGTTCCTCGAACCGGATCGACCGCCAGGTCTACGACGTGAAGAGCGATGCCGCCTCGTCGACCGATTCGGTCGGTGACGCCCTGAACAAGGTGCCGTCGGTCGCGGTCGACGCTGACGGCACGGTGACCCTGCGCGGCAGGAGCAATGTCCAGATCCTGATCGACGGTAAGCCATCGGCGATGATGCAGGGCGATAACCGGGCTGCGGCGATCCAGGCGCTGCCGGCAGGCGACCTGGAATCGGTCGAGGTGCTCAACAATCCGGGCGCACAGTTCGGCAACGAAGGTGGCGGCGGCCCGATCATCAACCTGGTGATGCGGCGCGAACGCCGGCCTGGCGGTTTTGCGTCGGTCAACGCCAACGTCGGCACCGAGGGCCGTTTCAACGCGAACAGTTTCGGCAGCTACACGACCGGCCGCATGAGCGTGCAGGGCGGCGTCTTCGTGCGGCGCGACAAGCGCGACTCCGAACGCGAAATCAATCGCGAGCGCATCGACGCAGCCGGCCGGGTAGCGCCCAGCAATCGGGTGTCGACCGGCGTGAACGAAAACGAGACCGCCGGCCTGAATGGCATGTTCAGCTACAACATCGGCGACAAGGATGTGCTGGCGCTCACGACCATGGTCAGCAGCACCTCCAGCGACAATCAGGGCACCGAGCGCTATCGCGGCGCAAACCTTGCCGGCGTGGTCGACAACGAATACCTGCGTTCGACCGAGCGCGAGGGGCGCAACCGCAACTACAGCCTGGGCGCCCGTTTCGATCACAAGGGCACCTTGCCAGGCGAAAACCTGAAACTGGACCTGCGCGTGTCGGGCCATACGTCGGAAAGCGATGGCCGTGAGGCCAGCGCCTATACGGTGCGCCCGTTCAACGCCAATCCTGACCTGACCCGCCAGCACAATGACAACGAAACACGCGTGATCGACCTCACCGGCGACTATGACCGGCCGGGCGAGAACGGCATCCTCCGGGTCGGCTACAAGGTGGCGCGCAACAGCAATACGTTCGATAACGCCTTCGTCAACATCGCCAGCGGCACCCTGGTCGAGACGCTCAATACCGGGCGCACCAACCGCTTCGAGATCGACGAGACCACGGCCGCGCTGTACGGCACCTACCAGTTGCGCCTGTCCGGCAAGTGGGGTGTCCAGGGCGGCCTGCGCGGCGAGTACACGGACGTCGACCTGAACCAGGTCACCACCCGCGTGCGTGCCAGCAATCACTATTTCGACGCCATCCCGAGCGCCTTCCTCAGCTACGACTGGTCGGACGACACGGCCCTGCGCCTGAGCTACGCGCGCCGTATCCGCCGTCCCGGCGCGGGCGACCTGAATCCCTTCGTCGTCTACCGCGACGAATTCAACGTCTCGTCGGGCAATCCGAACCTGAGGCCGACGAATACCGATTCGCTCGAACTCGGGGTGGAGACCAAGCTCGGCAAGGTGGACACCAACGTGCGCCTGTACGCGCGGCGCGACTCGGACCTGATTTCCGAGCGCCGCTTCTTCATCGGCGACAACGTGCTGCTGACGACCCGCGACAACGAGGGCACCAGCCGCTCGGGCGGACTCGAGTTCACTTTCAGCGGTCGCGCCACGGAAAAACTGACGCTCAATGCCAGCGGCAACCTCGGCTATACCGAGCAGACCGTGCTGGGAAGCCTGGACGACGACAAGCGCAGCGCGACCTCGCTCAGCGGGCGCGCCCGCATCAGTTACCAGATGAACCCGAGCAACCAGTTCCAGCTGTCGCTGAATGCACAGGGCAAGGTGTTGTTCGGCGAAGGCTACCGCCAGCCGGTGCGCACGGCCGATTTCACGTATCGCCGCAACCTGACCCCCGCGCTCAGCCTGGTGCTGAACGTCAACGACGTCTTCGATTCCCAGAAGACGGAATCGATCACCGAGACCGAACGCCTGCGCGAAAACAGCGTCCAGCGTTTCAACGGGCGCATGGTGTCGGTGGGCTTGTCGTACCGGTTCGGGACCTTCGCCGGCGGCGGACGCCAGGGACCGGGCATGATGGGACGCGGTGGGCCAGGCGGCCCGGGCGGACCCGGCGGCGGCGGGATGGGGCGCTGATGGCGCAGGACTAGCTGGCCGGGCGCAGCAGCGCCTGGTCGCCGTGCAGCGCCAGCGGCACCGCCCTTGCCCAGCGGTTGGCGGACAGCGAAAACGTCAGCGCGCGCACCTGGTGATACCACCCGGCGGGCACATACAGCAGTTCACCCGGTTCGACGATGCATTCGATCATGGATGCCTGGCGCGCCAGCGGGAAGCGCTCGAAATCCGGCGCCTCGGGATCGAACGGGGAGCCGAACAGGATCGCGTTCGCCTCGCTCGGGTACAGGAATGCGTCGTGGTGCGGCGGCGACAGGAAAATGCGCTTGGTGCCCCAGATCTGCGCAAAAATATTGTCGTCATAGTCGCAGTGCAGGGGCGTCACCGTTCCGGCAGGGCCCAGCCAGAAGCGCGGCGGCCCCATCTTGCCGAAATACGCGGGCCAGTGGCACATGCTGTTCAGTTCGCGCAATTCGAGGTTGCCCAGGTAAGGCGGCAAATCCTGCGTACCGCTGTCGACCAGCTCCAGGTACTCCAGCATCGACATGTCCTGCATCGCCCGGTCCGGCGCGAATGCCGTGTTGATGTAATCTCCGACCCGCGCGCGTACCGGCAGGTGGCTGAAACGCTCGCGCAGCGCTTGCGGCGTCAGGGCGGCCAAGGGCCAGCGTTTCACCAAACCCGTGATCACGAACGGCAGGCCTTCTTCGGCGCGCGCGCGAAATGCGGCGGCATCGAGTGTACGGACGCGCGGTACCTCAACGATTGCCGGGAGCTCGCGCGCAGCATGCCGGATCGCCTCGCGCATTTCGTGTATCGACGTCACGCCGCGCACCAGCGCATCTTTCTCTTCCCGCGCCTGCTTGCGGGCGCGGGCCTCTTCCGGTGAGGCGTGGACAGGGGGCCTGGGCGGCAGTCGCGGCGTGGGATTTTCTTCGTTTGACATAGCCGGCAGTTTAGCAGGGCAGGGCAAGCATGTGCCCGGGCCGCCTGGCGCCTCAGCGTGCGGCCGGCCCGCTCAGGTAGGGTGGTTTGTCGCAAGCCTCGTCAACGCTGAAGCTCAGAGCAAGCGCATAGGCATCCGGCGCATAACGGGTAATCAGGAGCCCCTTCGTGGCGTGATAGGTCGGGCCGCCCACGGCACGGTCGACGAAGCAGGCCTTCAGGTCTTCGATGCCGTCGCCGTTCACGTCCCTGCGCTCGACGATCGTCAGTTCATAAAACCAGTTTTCCCCTCAAAACTCACGGTATCGTCGGTGGCCTTGCTGGGCTTCATCCCGAAGTCCGCAAAAGTACGCATTGCCGGGGTACGGCGTGGCCCGAAGGAGCTGCGGATGCTGGCGAGGTCGAACTTTTCCGCCAGAAAGCTGCCGAGACCGGTTGCGGGGAAATAGGTCGTCGGTGGCGCGGCTTGCGCGGCAGTCGCAAGCATCAGGCAGCACAGGTTGCCTGCAAGAATACGGTAGTGTTTCATGGCGGCTCCTGGTGGGATCTGGCACCAGCCTACCGGAGTGGGCCGCCGACTGTATTGATCGGCCCGATTGGTGCGCCAGGCTCCGTCCTTCAACGCCCCAGCGCCAGCATGTCCAGCGCAAACGGCGGCGCCTTACCCTGCATCAGGTCGGTCAGCACGCGGGCGGTGCCGGCGGCAAAGGTAAAGCCGAGGGGGCCGTGGCCGACGTTCAGCCACAGGTTCGACACGGGCGAGGCGCCGATGATCGGCGCGCTGTTCGGGGTGGCGGGACGCAGGCCGGCCCAGGCTTCGAGGCGCTCGTAGTCGGCTGCATGCGGCATCGTTTCCCTGACCTGGCGCGTCAGGCTGGCGATGCGCTTCGGGGGCAAAGTCAAGTCTTCGCCGGCGATGTCGACCATCGCCGCCACGCGCAGCTTGTCGCCGATGCGCGCGTAGAGCACCTTGCGCTCGAAGTCGGTGACGCTGATCTCGGGCGCGGTGTCGCTGGCGCGGATCGGCGCGGTCAGGCTGTAGCCTTTCAGCGGGTACAGCGGCAGCTTGATGCCCACCTGCGCGGCCAGGTTGCGGCTCTGGATGCCGGCGGCGAGCACGAAGGCATCGGCGCCGAGCGGGCCGGCGCTCGTGTCCAGTCCCGTCACCCGGCCGCCGCTGGCGTGAATGCGCGTGACTTCGGCCTGCACGAAGCCTTTGAATCGCGGGTGGGCGCGAATGCGATCGGCCAGCGCGGTGCAGAAGGCGTGGCAGTCGGCCACCGCCTCGCCGCTGTTGTAGATGCCGCCGGCGAGCAGGTGGCGCGCGGCCGCGAGCGACGGTTCGCGCGCGGCGCATTCGGCGCCGGTCCAGATGTCGCCGGCGGTGGCCTTGCCGGCTGCCTGCTCGAAGATTTTCGAGGAGCGGTAGACCACCAGCTTGCCGGCGTCGCGCCAGGCAAAATCGTATGGCGACACGATCGCCCCGAGTTCGTTCATGCCGGCGCGCGCCAGTTCGCCCAGTTGCAGCAGCTTGGCGGTGGTGCGGCGGTTGTCTTTGGTATTGCATTGGCCGAGGAAGCTGGCCAGCCAGGTCCATTGGCGCAGGTCCAGTTCGGGCTTGAAGCGCAGCGGGCCGTGTTCCTGGAACAGCCACCCGATGGCTTTGAGCGGCACGCCGGCATCGGCCAGCGGCGAGACGTAGCGGTAGCTCAGCTGGCCGCCATTGCCGTAGCTGGCGCCGTTCGCCACCTGCGGCGCGCGCTCGGCGACGGTCACCTGAAAGCCGGCCTCGAGCAGCCACCAGGCCGAGGTCAGGCCGACCACGCCGCCACCGATGACAATTATTTGCTGCATCCCTTGCTGCACTCCGTTGTATTCTTGTTTGCCAACTTAAGGAAACAGCTTAGGGCGCGAGGGCGCGTACGGCTAATGAAAGAGGAACGCCACGCCATAACCGGCGGTCATGTGAATTTTGGTGAGTTTCACCGCGCCTGGCCGGCGATGGCGTGCTGGAACATGCTGGTTAATGCCCGTTCCTCGAAACGGGCAAGCGCCGAGTAGCGTCCCTTGTGGTTGCCGGGATCGCTGGACGAGCCTCCAACCAGCACGATCATTCCGTTCTTGCGTTTCCGGTCGAACGCGAACACCGAGCGCAGGCCGTAGGCGTCGCCCAGGTGGCCGACCGCGTCAAAAGCCCCCTCGACCAGGCGCAGGCCCGGCTGGTCGGGGAACTGGGCGTTGCCCAGGCCCCAGCAGTTGAAGAAGCCGTTCAGGGTGTCGCCGTTGCCGCCCTTGCCATCCGCCGTCCACTGGCGCGCGAACATGCGCTCGAGCGTCCCTTCTGCCAGGAGGCGCCGGCCTTCGTGCACGCCGCCGTTCATCAGCATCAGCATCACAACCCCCATGTCGCGCGCCGAGATGCGCAAGCCGCCGGTCGGGCTGAAGGGCGTGGCGTTTTCGCCGACAACGTAAGCTTCGATACCGGCGGGCGGCGCTGGCGGACGGGTGCGCACCTCAGTGCGTAACTCGTCGACCTGGGCGATCCAGGGCCCGGCCGCATCCCACACTTCGGTATCGAGCGTGCGCTTGCGGTACAGCGTGGCCAGGTTGGCAAGCGCCGGGGCCGGCAATCCGGCCAGGTGATAGCCGGCCGTCAAACCAAGGGGCTGCAGCAGCAAGCCTTGCATGAGGCGGTCGAAGCGCTCGCCCGTCACCCGTTCCATCAGGGTGCCGATGATGCCCCAGCCGAGGTTGCAGTAAGTGAAATAGTCGCCGGGTCCGGCCTTGCTTGCCCACATCTTGCCCTCGCCGTGCAGGCGGCTGCCCGGCACGACGAATTCCCGCAAGGCGGTGCCGGCCGGGAAGGAATAGCCGGCCTCGTCGCGCAGCGAAGAGGTGTGGGTGAGCAGGTGGCGCAGGGTAATCGCGCGCTCGCGGAAATGCGGGTTGCGCAAGCCGAAACCCAGGTAGCCGGACACGTCGGCGTCCAGGTCGAGCTTGCCATCTTCCACCAGGCGCATCAGGCCGAGCGTGGTCATCATCTTGGAAATCGAGGCGATCCGGTACAGGGTGTCGCGGTTCGCCGGCAGGTCGGGCGCCAGGTTGGGAGACGCGGCGTTGCCGATCCGGCGGCGGCCGAACTGGCCTTCATAGGCAAGCTTGCCGTTGCGGACCGCCAGCACCGAGAGGCTGGCCAGTTCGCAGGCGGGATCCTGGACGATGGCGGCCAGCTCGCGGTCGAGCTTGTCGTTGCGGCCGCCTGCGCCGTTCGATGAGGGCGCTGCCGCCAGCAGGGGCTTGAGCCCACCCAGCAATGCCAGTCCGAGCAGTGATCCCCTGTTTCCGTTCATGCCTGTCCTTTGTCCGCGTTGTTCATATGCGCCCGCATGAGCTTACGGAGCGCCCCACCAGCTTGCCAATGAAATGCCGTGAGCGCCACATAAGCTTTTGTTATGCTGCCAGACATGAGCAATCCCATCACCGACTTCAAGGTCGACGCCAACGACAATTCGCCGCTGTACATGCAGTTGGCACGCAAACTGGTCCAGGACGTGCGCGACGGCCGCTACCAGGCCGACCAGGCGCTGCCCTCGGAGCGCACGCTGTCCGAGCAGCTCGACGTATCGCGCGTGACGGCGCGCAAGGCGATCGACCAGCTGGTCGAGCAGGGACTGGTGGTGCGCCGGCGCGGATCGGGCAACTACATTGCGCCGCGCATCGAGCAGCCGCTGTCGAACCTGTCGAGCTTTTCGGAACAGTTGCAGCAGCGCGGCTACACACCGAATTCGCGCTGGCTGCGGCGCGAAATCATGGCCGCCGACGCCGACGAGCAGCTGGCGCTCGGCCTGTCGCCCGGCGCACGGGTGGCGCGCCTGGAACGCCTGCGCCTGGCCGACGAGGTCGTCATGGCCTACGAAACGAGCGTGATTCCCGCCTCGGTGCTGCCGCAGCCGCAGGACGTGGCCAATTCGCTGTACGCCCACCTCGATGCCAGCGGCCAGATGCCGGTACGCGCGCTGCAGCACATCCGCGCCATGAACGCGTCGCTCGAGCTGGCCGCGCGCCTGGGCGTGCCGGAAGGGCAGGCCGTGCTGTTCATCACCCGCGTCGGCTACCTGGAGTCGGGCGTGGCGGTGGAGCTGACGCATTCCTATTGCCGCAGCGATTACTATGACTTCGTGGCGGAACTGCGTAGGTCGCCAGCTAACTTTTCGGCGCATAACCTTACGTCATAATGACGGCCCTTCCTTTCATGGGAATGCCTCAAGGATTGGTATTACACTGGTTTTATTGATAATTCCGCTGATATCGCCGCCACCATGCTCAAGACCGAAACCCCAGCCCAGGACCACACCCTGCTCGACCAGTACCCGACCGTGGAACTGGTGAACGTGCTGGTGGACGACCAGCTCAATGCGGTCAATGCCGTGCGCGCCGCCGCGCCGCGCCTGGCCGCCGCCGTGGCCGCCGCATTGCCGCGGATTGAGGCGGGCGGGCGCCTGATCTATGTCGGCGCCGGCACCTCGGGCCGCCTGGGTGTGCTCGACAGCGTGGAACTCTACCCCACCTTTTCCTGGCCGCACGGACGCGCCCTTGCCCTGCTGGCCGGCGGCACGGATGCGATGTTCGTGGCGGTCGAAGGCGCCGAGGACGATATCGTCCAGGGCGCGGCCGACCTGCGGCAGCTGGAAGTGACCCCCAACGACGTCGTGCTCCTGATCGCCGCATCCGGCGCCACGCCGTATGTGCTGGGCGCGCTGCGCGCCGCGCGCGAGGCGGGGGCCCTGACGATCGGCTTTGCCAACAACCCGGACGCGCCGGTCGCGGGCGAGGCTGAAATCGGCATCACCCTCGACACCGGCCCGGAAGTCATTTCCGGCAGTACGCGTTTAAAAGCCGGCACCTCGCAAAAAATTGCCCTGAACACTTTTTCGAGCGCCTTGATGGTGCGTTTGAACAAGGTTCATGGCAACCTGATGGTAGACTTGAAGGCGACCAACGCCAAGCTGGTGCTGCGCGCCATCCGCCTGACCTCGTTCGCCACCGGCGTCGACGAGGCTGCGGCCAGGGCGGTGCTGGAACAGTGCGATTTCCACGTCAAGACCGCGATCGTGGCCTTGTCCAAACAAACCGGTGTCGAGCAAGCACGGGCCTTGCTCGAGGCATCGGGCGGCAGCGTGCGCCAGGCGCTGGCTGGGAGCGCCTGACAACACCGTCATGGCGGCGTTGCACCGTCTTGCCGTACTTGCGTACTGTCTTCGACGGTGCGCCTTGCCCTGACGGCGTTGTCAGGCGCTCCGGCACTTAACCGTTCCCGAACACGAAAGAGTTATGCAAAAAACGCAAGCGAAAAGTCCGTGGCTGTGGGTGCCGTCGCTCTATTTTGCCCAGGCCATTCCCTACGTCGTCGCGATGCAGCTGTCGGTCATCATGTACAAGGACATGGGGGTCTCCAACTCCGACATCGCCTTCTACACCAGCCTGCTGTACCTGCCCTGGGTCATCAAACCGCTGTGGTCGCCCGTGGTCGACATGTTCGGCACCAAGCGCGGCTGGACGGTGACGCTGCAGCTGGCCGTGGCCGCCGCGCTGGTGGCGGTCGGGACGGTGCTGCATTTGCCGGCCTTCTTCATGGTCAGCCTGGCCGTCATGTGGCTGATGGCCTTCAGCTCGGCCACGCACGACATTTCGGCCGACGGCTTTTATATGCTCGGCCTGCGCCAGAAAGACCAGGCGGCGTTCGTGGGCGTGCGCAGCACGTTTTATCGCCTCGCGACCCTGGCGGGGCAGGGACCATTGGTGGTGCTGGCCGGCTACCTGGGGACGACGCTGGGCGATACGCACCAGGCCTGGTCGATCGTGTTCTTCGTGCTGGCAGGGTTTTTCGCTGCCGCCTTTGCCTGGCACCAGCTGGTGCTGCCGCGCCCGGAAGCCGACCACGCGGTGGCGGCCGGCGCCAATCCGCTGCGCGAATTCTTCGGCACCTTCGCCTCGTTTTTCCGCAAGCGCGACATCTGGCTGATCCTCGGTTTTATCCTGACCTTCCGCCTGGGTGAGGCGCAGCTGCTTAAATTAGTGGCGCCGTTCCTGAAAGACCCGCTCAGCGAAGGCGGCCTCGGCTTGACGACGGCGCAGTACGGCATTGCCTACGGCACCATCGGCATCATTTCGCTCACGATTGGCGGACTCGCCGGCGGCTACCTGATTTCGCGCCTCGGTTTAAAACGCTGCCTGTGGCTGATGGTGTTCGCGGTGCACTTGCCGGACCTGGTGTTCGTCTACCTGTCGCAGGCCCAGCCGCAGAGTTTTTACCTCATCTGCGCCTCGCTGGCGGTGGAGCAATTTGGCTATGGCTTCGGCTTCACGGCGATGATGCTGTACATGATCATGGTGTCGGATGGCGAGCACAAGACGGCGCACTACGCGATCTGCACCGGCCTGATGGCGCTCGGCATGATGGTGCCGGGCATGTGGAGCGGGGATTTGCAGGAATACCTGGGCTATAAAAACTTCTTCGTGTGGACGTGTCTGGCGACGATTCCGGCATTCATCATGGCGGCGCTGGTGAGGATTGATCCGGAGTTCGGGAAGAAGTGAGCGGTGCATAAGCACACATCCGCCGCCATGCGCGAGGTCCCCGGCCGCCTGAATTCGCTCGACGCCTTCCGCGGCTTCACCATCGCCGCCATGGTGCTGGTGAACAATCCGGGCGACTGGGGCAAGCTGTATTCGCAACTGGCCCACGCCAAATGGCAGGGCTGGACCTTCACCGACACCATCTTCCCCTTCTTCCTGTTCATCGGCGGCGTCTCGATGGCCCTGTCGCTGGGCCGCCTCGCCGCCCTGGGGGCCGACAAACCGCGCTTGCTGCTGAAACTGGCGAAACGCGCCCTGCTGATCTTCCTGATCGGCTTCCTGCTGAACCTGATCCCGCATTTCAACTTTAGCGCCGTCCGCATCCCGGGCGTCCTGCAACGCATCGCCCTGTGCACCCTGCTGGCCGCGCCCATCGTCGTGTATTGCGGCTGGCGGCTGCAACTGGTCGTCATCATCATCCTGCTCGCGCTGTACAGCGCCCTGATGCTGTTCTACCCGGTACCGGGCATCGGCGCCGGCGTGCTGGAACCGGGCAAGGATTTCGGCGCCTACATCGACCGCATGGTCCTCGACGGCCACATGTGGGTGCAATCGACAACCTGGGACCCGGAAGGCCTGGTCAGTACGCTGCCGGCCCTGTGCAGCCAGCTGTTCGGCGTGCTCGCGGGACGTTTCCTGCTCAACAAGCTGAGCCGGATGGAACAGACCGTCTGGCTGCTGCTGGCCGGCCTGCTGTTCGTCTGGCTGGGCGTCATCTGCGACGCTATCCTCATGCCGATCAACAAAAGTCTGTGGACACCCTCGTACTGTCTGCTGATGACGGGCTGGGCATTGCTGGTATTCTCCGCGTTCTTCTGGCTGCTCGACGTGAACCCGTACGGGGCGCTGCGCGAGGCGGCGGCGCGCTGGACGCGCCCGTTCCAGATCTACGGCATGAATGCGCTGTTCATCTTCGCGTTCTCGGGGCTGGTGGCGAAGATGCTCGGCTTCATCAAGCTGGCGCAGCCGGATGGCGGAACGGTAGCGCTCGGCCGCACGCTGTACGCGCCGCTGCGCGACCTGCCGCTGGGCGCGGTGAACACCTCGCTGCTGTACGCGCTGCTGTTCAACGCCTGCATGTTCACGGTCGCCTGGGCCATGTGGCGCCGGCAGTGGTTCGTTAAAGTTTAATCATGATTAATGGAAGAGGGAGCGGTAGTGCAACCTGATTTGAAAAAACGCGCATTGACGTTTGCCGGCGTGCTGGCAATGAGTGGCTTCCTGGCCAGCTGTTCGACCCCGCAGAAGGGCGCATCGACGCCCGCCGGCACCATCATCGCCAGCGGCAAGCTGCCGCCCGCCGCCCCGCGCGAGTTCCGCGCCGCCTGGGTCTCCACGGTCGCCAACATCGACTGGCCGAGCAAGCAGAACCTGAACGCGGCCCAGCAGCAGCTTGAAGCGATCGCCATCCTCGACAGGGCGAAGGCGATGAACATGAACGCGATCGTGCTGCAGGTGCGCCCGTCGGCCGACGCCATCTATCCCTCGAAGCTCGAGCCGTGGTCGGAATACCTGAACGGCGCCCAGGGCAAGGGCCCGCAGCCCTTCTATGACCCGTTGGCATTCTGGGTCAGCGAAGCGCATGCGCGCGGCCTCGAACTGCATGCCTGGTTCAACCCCTACCGCGCCCGCCACGATGGCGCGCGCTCGCCGGCCGCACCGAACCACATCACGCGCTCGAACCCGGCGGCCGTGAAACGCTACGGCAAGTTCATGTGGATGGACCCGGGCGAGGAATCGGCGTCGAAACAGACCCTGGACGTGGTACTGGATGTCGTGCGCCGCTACGACATCGACGGCGTGCACATCGACGACTATTTTTATCCCTATCCGATCGAGGCGACTCCGAACGTCGCCGGCAACCAAGCGGCGCTCGACGGCAAGCCGGCCGCCAAGGCGGTCGAGCTCGACTTCCCGGACACGCCAAGCTGGGAACGCTACCTCGCCCGCGGCGGCAAGCTCGACCGCGCTTCGTGGCGCCGCCAGAACGTGAATGATTTAATCCAGAACATGTACCAGGGCATCCACCGCGAAAAGAGCTGGGTGCGCTTCGGCATCAGTCCGTTCGGCCTGGGCCGCCCGGACCGCCGCCCGCCCGGCATCGCCGGCTTCTCGCAATACGACAAGCTGTACGCGGACGCCGAGCTGTGGCTGCAAAAGGGCTGGCTCGACTACATGTCGCCGCAGCTGTACTGGGCGCGCGCGCAAAAGGCGCAGGCCTACGACGTGCTGCTCGACTACTGGATCGGCCAGAACACGATGGGCCGCCACATGTGGCCCGGCCTGTTCACCAGCCGCATCGGCGCGCCCACCAAGGACTACCAGCCGCAGGAAATCGTCGACCAGATCGACTCGACCCGTGCGCGCCCGCAGGCCGGCGGTCACGTACACTTCAGCATGGTTGCGCTGATGCAGAACCGCAAAGGCATCAGCGAGCAGCTGCGCACGGGCACCTATGCGACGCCGGCCCTGGTGCCGGCCACGCCCTGGCTGGGCAACGTCAAGCCGGGCCTGCCGCGCGTGAAGGCAATCCGCAACGGCAAAGGGGTCGATTTAAAACTGGCCGCCGGCAAGGCGAACGCGCTGTACACGGTATGGGCGCGCCATGGCAACGAATGGCGCTTCAACGTCGTGCCGGCGTCAAAGGCGGAGTGGACGCTACAGGATGATGCACGCCTCGGCGCGGCCGATGCCGTATTTGTCGGCGCGGTCGATCGCCTCGGCATCGAAAGCGACCGCGTGCTGGTGTGGGGCAAGGCGTAAATTTTCCTTACGAAACATAACCTTTATTCATGCAATGACGGCCAGCATTCATTCGCATCACTTGCCGTCAGGACGTAAACTAGCATCATGTTGAACTCCTCCCTTGATTTCCGCCTTGGCGACGGCCTTGGCCTTGGCATCGACGCCGGCGGCACCCAGACCCGCTGGGCGCTGGCGGCGCGCGACGGCACGATCCTGGCCGAGGGTAGGGTCGCCGGCCTGTCCGCCCTGCAAATGAGCAAACCCGATGGCCGCACCAGCGTCCACGCCACCTTCGCGGAACTGGCGCGCGCGGTGCTGGTGCATGGCCGCCCGGCCCGCGTGCGCGCCGGCCTCACCGGTTTCGGCGGCGACGGCGCGCAATTGCAGCGCTGGACGGCCGACCTGCTCGGCATCGCACCCGATGCGGTCGTCGTCTGCAACGACATCGACATCGCCTACCGCGCCAGCTTTGCGCCGGGGGAAGGCTACCTGGTCTATGCTGGAACCGGCTCGATCGGCGCCTTTATCGACGCCGGCGGGCAATTCCATCGCGCCGGGGGACGGGGCGTCGTGCTCGACGATGGCGGCGGGGGCTTCTGGATCGCGCGCGAAGCGCTGCGCCATATCTGGCGCAACGAAGACGAGCATCCCGGCTGCTGGGTTGATTCGCCGATGGCGCACGCGGTGTTCGCGCAGGTCGGCGGATCGGACTGGGCGTTCTCGCGCCAGTTCATCTACGGCCAGGAACGGGGAGAGGTCGGCAAGCTGGCGCTGGCCGTTGCCGCGACCTGCGAACAGGACCCGGCAGCGGCCGCGATCCTGCTTGAAGCCGGCCGCGAACTGGCGCGCCTGGCGCATGCGCTGATCCGGCGCTTCGGGCCGCGCCCGGTCGTGCTGTCGGGCCGCGCCGCCGAATTGCACCCATCGATCGCGGCTGCGACGCGCGCCGCGCTGCCGCCCGCAACCAGCCTGACCCAGGCCGCGACCCGCGCGCATCACGCCGCCGCGCGCCTGGCAGCCATGGACTGCGCCCTGAATTGAATTTGACTAGTAACGGACATGTGATGAAGAACCTTGCAGTTACCCTCCTGATTGCCTTGCTGGCCGGTTGCGCCACCGCACCCAACGGGATCGACACGACGTATCAGGCCAAAGGCCAGAGCAGCCGCGTGCGCTTCCTGGTGCTGCACTACACCGTGGCCGACAAGCCCGCCTCGCTCAAGATCCTGACCCAGCAGCAGGTCAGCGCGCACTACCTGGTCACCGACGACCCGAGGCCGACCGTCTACGGCCTGGTCGACGAAACCCGCGCCGCTTACCACGCCGGCAACTCGAGCTGGAAGGGCTTCACGCAGCTCAACAACAGCTCGATCGGCATCGAGATCGTGAATAACGGCTGGAAGGACACGCCGAATGGCCGCGTCTTCCCGCCCTACTCGCAGGCGCAGATCGACGCCCTGATTCCGCTGATCAAAGGCATCGTCGAGCGCCACGGGATCGCGCCGGAAAACGTGCTCGCCCACAGCGACATCGCGCCGCTGCGCAAGCAGGACCCGGGTCCGATGTTCCCGTGGTACCAGCTGGCGCGGGCCGGCCTGGTGGCGTGGCCGGACGCCAACCGCGTCGCGGCCGTACGCCAGGTATTCAATATCCAGGTCCCGGACGCCGCCTGGTTCCAGAAGAAACTGGCCAGCCACGGCTTCGCGCTGGCGCAGACCGGCGTGTTCGACCCGGCGACCCGTACCGTCATCGCTGCGTTCCAGATGAAATATCGCCCGTCGAACATTGCCGGCGAACCGGACGCGGAAACCGCGGCCATTCTGGAAGTGCTGACCACCCCGGCAAATGCGCCCTTGCCGCCAGTGCCGCTGGCGCCGCTGCCGATCTATCGTCCGGCGCAGCCGGAGCAGGGCCTGCCTGCGGACCCGGCCGTGACGCCAGCACCCGCGGCGCCAACGCTGCCAACGGCGCCGCCCGCACCGCAAGTGCCCGCGACGCCGACCGTGCCGCCAGTGCCGAGCGTGCCGCCGGCGCCTGCC
>JAQGLR010000291.1 GCA_028292765.1 Massilia sp.
GCTTGCCACCTTCGACCGCCTGATCATCTCGATCGGCCGCGTGCCGAACACGATCGGCCTGGGCGGCGAGACGGTCGGCCTGCAACTCGACGAGCGCGGCTTTGTCGTCGTCGACGACGAATGCCGCACCAGCCTGCCGGGCGTGTGGGCGGTCGGCGACGTCGTGCGCGGCCCGATGCTGGCGCACAAGGCCGAGGAAGAGGGCGTTGCGGTTGCCGAGCGTATCGCCGGCCAGCACGGCCACGTCAACTTCAACACGATTCCGTGGGTAATCTACACCTCGCCGGAAATCGCGTGGGTCGGCAAGACCGAGCAGCAGCTGAAAGCCGAAGGCGTCGCGTACAAAGCCGGCACCTTCCCGTTCATGGCCAACGGCCGTGCGCGCGCGCTGGGCGACACCTCGGGCATGGTCAAGTTCCTGGCCGATGCCACGACCGAAGAAATCCTGGGCGTGCACATCGTCGGCCCGGTCGCCTCCGAGTTGATCTCGGAAGCCGTCGTCGCGATGGAATTCAAGGCCTCGTCGGAAGACATCGCCCGCATCTGCCACGCGCACCCGTCGCTGTCGGAAGCCGTCAAGGAAGCCGCGCTGGCCGTTGACAAGCGTTCGCTGAATTTCTAAAGCAAGCGTTCTCTGTACCGTAGGGTGGGCAGGTTCCCTGCTCACGCGTTCAAACCACGTTATCAGGCCTGCTCCGTGGCTTGCATCGGCTGGTTGAACGCGTGAGCGGGAGACCCGCCCACCCTACGTCCATTTTTGCAAGCCGCGCGAGCGATCCGCCATCAAGCACGACAAGCCTCGAATGAACGTCCAAGAGTTCTACCAGCACGCCCTCGCCGAGCGCGGCTTCACCTCCGATCCTGCCCAGCAGGCCGCGGTCGACCGCCTCCAGCAGGCGTACGACGACTGGGTCGGGTACAAGGCCCAGCGGTCGTCCGCTTTCAAGCGCCTCATCAACCGTCCGGACGTGCCGCGCGGCGTCTACATGTGGGGCGGGGTAGGGCGCGGCAAGTCCTTCCTGATGGACAGCTTCTATTCGGTCGTGCCCCTGGTGCGCAAGACGCGCCTGCACTTCCACGAATTCATGCGCGCCGTACATGGCCAGCTCGACGAGCTGAAAGGCGTGGCCGACCCGCTCGACGAAGTGGCCAAGCGCATCGCCAGGAAATACCGCCTGATCTGCTTCGACGAATTCCACGTCTCCGACATCGCCGATGCGATGATCCTGTACAACCTGCTCACCGCCCTGTTCAACAACGGCGTCAGTTTTGTCATGACCTCGAACTACGAGCCGTCCAGGCTGTATCCGGACGGACTGCACCGCGACCGCATGCTGCCGACGATCGCGCTGTTGCAGGAAAAACTGGATGTGCTCAACGTCGATGCCGGCAACGACTACCGCAAGCGCGCCATGGAGCAGGTGCAGGCCTATTACACGCCCCTGAACGCGAGCGCCGACCACATGCTGCGCGAAGCCTATGCCAGGGTGGCCGACACCGCCGACGAAAATCCGATCGTGCACATCGAGAACCGCGAAATCCGCGCGCTGCGCCGGGCCGGCGGCGTCATCTGGTTCGATTTCGCCACCCTGTGTGGCGGGCCGCGCTCGCAGAACGACTACCTGGAACTGGCGACGCGCTTCCATACCGTGATTTTGTCGGGCATCCCGGCGATGTCGGCGGGACAGTCGTCGGAAGCGCGCCGCTTCACCTGGCTGATCGACGTGTTCTACGACCACAAGGTCAAGCTCCTGATGTCGGCCGCGGTCGAGCCGGAAGAGTTGTACACCAAGGGCGTGCTGTCGAACGAATTCCACCGTACCGTCTCGCGTATCATTGAGATGCAGTCGCGCGAATACATGCTGGCCGAAAGGCGCGGCGCGGCCGACGCGATTGCCTGACGACAAGCAATGAGACAAAGGAAGAAGATGTCAACAACAGCACAGTCCATGTTGCGCAAGGCCTTCGCCATCCTGGCGTGCGGCCTGCTGGCCGCCTGCGCGTCGAATCAGGTGGCGCCGCCGGGCGAGGCCGCCGCGCCCACCACCTCGCTGGCCCAGGCCGCCGAGCGCCTGGCCAACGTTGCCGCCGAGCGCGCCGCCATCGAGGCGCGCTATGCCGCGCGCGAAGCGGTTTGCTACGAGAAGTTCTTCGTGAATAACTGCCTGGATGAAGCCAGGGAACGCCGCCGCACGAGCCTGGCGGTCCAGCGTGCGGTCGAGGTCGAGGCGGAGTACTTCCAGCGCAAGACCAAGGCCGAGGAACGCGACCGCGCCATGGCGCAGGCCGATGCCGAGTTCAAGGCAGAGGAAGCACGCGCAGGCGCCGCGCCCCCCGCGCCGCCGAAGGCGATCGCGCCGGTGCCGCCGCCGCGTCCGGGCACGGTGGCCAAGCGCATGGCCGAGCGCAACGCGCGCCTGCAGCGAGAGGCCGCCGCGGCGCCGGCGGATGCCGCCGAGCGCGCCGAGAATGCCGCGGCGTTCGAAGAGCGGCGCCGCAAGTCGGAAGAGCGTCAGCGCGTGGTGGCCGAGCGCAAGGCGCAGCGCGAAGCCAAGCGCGCCGCCGCAGCGAAGGCCGCGCAGGAGCAGCAGCAGCAGAAGGCGGCTGCCGCGCAAAAGGCGGCGGCTACCGCCCGCTGAGCAGGGTCAGCGGGTTGCCGCCGGGTTCGTTGCAGCCGCGTTTGTTGCCGCCGAATAGGCGCCGGCGCCGTGCTGCAGCGGGGTGACCAGCTTCACGATCGCCATCGAGCAATTGCCCCCTTTGCCCTGCGAGCGTTCGGCAGCCTTGTCGATCAGCATTTCCGCAGCCTGGCGCGGTGTCGAACGAACCAGCGCCGCCGCCAGTTCGGCATCGGTGAAGAAATGCCATAGTCCGTCCGAACAGAGCAGGAAACTGGCGCCCGGCGCCATCCCCACTTGCCAGCCGACCGTGACGAACGGTTCCTTGCGGCTGTTTCCCAAAACATTCAGCAGCAGTTTCGAGCGCCGGTGGTTGCGCGCGGCATCGAGCGGCAGCTTGTCGAGCGACACCAGGTGCCCGATATAGGCTTCGTCGCCGGTGCGCATTGCTGGCTGGCCATCGTCGAAGCGGTACAGGCGCGAGTCGCCCACGTGCGCCCAGGCCGCCTCTCCATGCGGCGACAACACCAGGCCGACAAAGCTGGCATGCGATTCTTCGCCGCTGGTGACGGCGTTCATCTTGATGACGGTATGCGTTTCCGCGACTATGTCGCGCAGCAACTGGGCCAGGCGCTCCGGGTTGGCCGTTTCGCCGGGCTTGAATTCGTCGAACACCTGGCGGGCCGTGTGCAGCACCTGGTCGCTTGCTGCGGCGCCATTGATGCCGTCCGACAGCACGGCCAGCACGTAGCCCGGCGCGCGCGCACCGGTCAGCAGGGCGACGCGATCGTTCTGCCGCGGACGGTGCCCGATGTGTTGCGCGGTACCCGCTTCGATCTTGAAGAGATTCATAAACTTTGATGCTTTCCGTGGCTCAGGGGCCGATCTTTGTTGGCGGCAACGTCGCTCTAGATTAAACTATGCACCGAGAAGCCCCAGTGTTGCAAGCCGCAAGAGGACTATCCGCACCCCGATGCCGGCACAGGCCCCTCCCGCAAGCGGACCGCTTGCGGCCAGCCACCGCCCCGCCTTGTTGAAAAATTCGTTTGGAACCGCCATCATGACCGATGTCCAAGACATCCAGCGCCGTATTATCGAACTCGACGTGGAACACCGCGACCTCGACGCGGTCATTGCGATGCTGACCGCCGATGGACATCCCGACCAGCTTCAGCTGCGCCGCCTGAAAAAGCGTAAACTACAGCTGAAAGACCACATTACCCTGCTGAAGATGCAACTCGTGCCGGACGTGCCGGCCTGATTGCCTTCGCATCCTTGAAGCGCCCATTTTGACCGATCACCTTCCTGTGCCCGGCGCCGCCGCGGCGTCTGCCAATTTGCCTGCCGAGCTGCCCGCCGACGCACAAACCGACGCGCCGGCCGGCAAGTACGATGCCGAGCTCGACCGCCTGTTCGGCGCGGGCGGCCCGCTTGCGCCCGCCGTCGGCACCTACAAGCCGCGCGAGGCGCAAACCGAGATGGCGAAAGCCATCGCCACGGCAATCGACGGCCAGAAAGTGCTTATGGCCGAGGCCGGCACCGGCACTGGCAAGACCTTCGCCTACCTGGTCCCGGCGCTGTTATGGGGCGGCAAGACCATCGTCTCGACCGGCACCAAGAACCTGCAGGACCAGCTCTTCCTGCGCGATATCCCGACCATCCGCAAGGCCCTGAAAGCCCCGGTCTCGGTGGCGCTGCTCAAGGGGCGCTCGAACTACGTCTGCCATTACCACCTGGAACGCACGCTGCAGAACGGGCGCCTGACCTCGCGCGACGACGTCGGCCACCTGCGCGAAATCTCGCGCTTCATCAAGATGACCAACTCGGGCGACAAGGCCGAGCTGGCGAAGGTGCCGGAGAACGCGTCGGTATGGAACCTGGTGACGTCCACCCGCGACAGCTGCATGGGCGCGGAGTGCCAGTATTACCAGGACTGCTTCGTGATGAAGGCGCGCAGGGAAGCCCAACAAGCTGATGTGGTGGTGGTCAACCATCACCTGTTCTTTGCCGACGTGGCGCTGAAGGACACCGGGGTGGCCGAGCTGCTGCCGTCGGCCAATACCATCATCTTCGACGAGGCGCACCAGTTGCCCGACACGGCCACGCTGTTCTTCGGCCAGTCGGTGTCGACCGCGCAGGTGCTGGAACTGTGCCGCGACGTGCTGGCCGAAGGCCTGGCGCATGCGCGCGGGCCCGACTGGGCGAAAGTCGTCACCGTGGTCGAAAAGGCCGCGCGCGATTTGCGCCTGACCTTCCCGGAAGGCGGCACGCGCCTGTCGCTGCCGCAGGTGCCGCCAACCTCGGCTTTTTTCCCCGCCCTCGACAAGCTCAAGGAAGAACTCGACGGCCTGATCGACGTGCTGGAAGAACAGGCGCAACGCGCCGAAACGCTCGAGGCCTGCCGCGTGCGCGCTGTTGAACTGAAGTCATCCTATGACGGCTGGAAGCCCGACGCCAAAGGCAAAGTGGTGGAGGGCGACCAGGCCGTGCTGTGGGTCGAGGCGTTCGCCTCCTCGCTGCAACTGCACAGGACGCCACTGTCGATCGCGCCGATTTTCCAGAACCAGCGCGAAGGCACGCCGCGCACCTGGATTTTCACTTCGGCAACGCTGGCCGTCAAAAACGACTTCAAGCATTTCTCGGAACAGATGGGCCTGACCGGCGAGCCGGCGCGCACCTGGCCGAGCCCGTTCAACTATGGCGAGCAGGGCGTGCTGTACGTGCCGCTCGGGCTGCCGGAACCGAACTCGATGGGTTATACCGATGCCGTGGTCGACCATGCGCTGCCGATCATCGAGGCGGCGGGCGGGCGCACCTTCTTCCTGTGCACCACGATTCGCGCGGTGAACCGGGTCGCCGAGCGGCTGCGGGTCGAGTTCGCCGAGCGCGGGCTGGAATTTCCGCTGTTCGTGCAGGGCGAACGTGGCCGCACCGAACTGCTCGACTCGTTCAGGAATGCCGGCAACGCGGTGCTGGTGGGCAGCCAGAGTTTCTGGGAAGGCGTCGACGTGCGCGGTGAAGCGCTCTCGCTCGTCATCATCGACAAGCTGCCGTTCGCCCCGCCGGACGACCCGGTGCTGGCCGCGCGCATCGAAGTGATGGAAAAGCAGGGCATGAACGGCTTCATGCACCACCAGTTGCCGGAAGCGATCATCACGCTGAAACAGGGCGCGGGGCGCCTGATCCGCGACGTCGATGACCGTGGCGTGCTGATGATCTGCGACCCGCGATTGATCAGCAAGCCCTACGGGCGGCGCATCTGGCAGAGTTTGCCGCCGTTCAAGCGGACGCGGGTGCAGCAGGAAGTGCTGGATTTTTTCAAGCCGGACGCTGCCTGAACCCGCAGGGTGGGCGGGGGATAAGAGTCCGGGGGACTGTTATCCCGCTCACGCGGTCAACCCACGGCTGATCAATCGTCGCGGCTGCTCATCCGCCGGTTGAACGCGTGGGCGGCGCATAAGCCGAGTCGATTCGTATGGCGTGGTGGAGCCGCGCACCCTACGTCCCTTCGGCCAACGTTTCTTACGGCACGATCACCACTTTCCCCGTCACCCTGCGCTCGGCCATGTCGTTCAATGCCTGCGCCGTATCGGCCAGCGCATAGCGCTTCGACACCAGCGGCTTGAGCTTGCCCTCCGCCATCCAGCCCAGCATCTCGCGCATCGCGGCCAGGTTCGCCGCCGGCTCGCGCCGCACGAACTCGCCCCAGAACACGCCGACCACGGATGCGCCTTTCAGCAGCATCAGGTTCCAGGGCAGCTTCGGGATCTCGCCCGCCGCGAAACCCACCACCAGCAGCCGTCCGCGCCAGGCAATCGAGCGCAGCGCCGGTTCGCTGTAGGGGCCGCCAACGGGATCGTAGATCACGTCAGGCCCCTTTCCACCCGTGGCCGCTTTCAGCGCCTCGCGCAGGTCTTCGGTGCTGTAGTTGATCAGCACGTCGGCCCCATGCGCGCGGCACACGTCCAGCTTTTCGTCGCTGGAGGCCGCCGCGATGACGCGCGCGCCCACTGCCTTGCCGATCTCGATGGCCGCCAGCCCGACGCCCCCCGCCGCGCCCAGCACCAGCATCGTTTCGCCGGCCCGCAGGGCGCCGCGATCGACCACCGCATGGTGCGAGGTGCCGTAGGTGAGGGTGATCGAGGCCGCGGTATCGAAGTCCATTCCGGGCGGCATCGGCATCAGGGCGTCGCAGGGCGCCAGCGCCTGCTCGGCAAAGGCGCCCGTGCGCGTGAAGCCGATCACCCGGTCGCCCGCCGCGAAAGCGCGCACGCCATCGCCGACGGCGCGCACCACGCCCGCGAATTCGTTACCAGGGGTAAAGGGCAAGGGCGGGCGCACCTGGTATTTTCCCTGCACCGTCAGCACGTCGGGAAAATTGACGCCGGCCGCGCGCACGTCGACGACGACTTCGCCGCTTCCGGGCACGAGGCCTGGCAGGTCCTGCAGCACCAGGCTGTCGGGCGGACCCCAATCCATGCAACGAATAGCTTTCATGACATCTCCTGTGAGCAATGTTGAAAAACGGCCGAATTATGCCTGACGGAACGCAAAAGCTCCGTGGCGCTCGATGAGGCCGACGCGTTTGTGCGTCCGCAAAATGGCAGGGACTTGGCCCGCTAGAGTCATGCATGCACATCGCATTAGTGGGCACTGAATGGGGGAAATGGCAATGGCGATAAGGTACGGCTGTTTCTTCAGCTATGCCCACGGGCGGCACGACTTGATGAACCGGTTCAAGACCGCGCTGGCCGATGCGCTGCGCTGCTATCTCGAACCGTATTTCGACAACGAAGACGAACTTTTCATCGACACCGAACAGCTTGGCGGCGGCGACGACCTCGACCGCAAAATCGCCCGTGCGATGTGCGAGAGCGTCTGCATGATTCTCATCTACACACCCAAATACGAAGCGCACGCCTACACCCGGCGCGAATATGCTGCGATGCGCCAGCTCGAAGCCGAGCGCAGCCAGTGGTACACGTTGCCGAGCCACCTGATCATTCCGGTAATCATGACCCAGCATCCGGATCGCCTGCCGCCGCAGATTGCGAATTCCACCTTCTATGTCGATTTCTCGCATTTCACGATGGCTACCGCCGACCTGAAATCGAACCGCGATTTCCTGCCCGACATCGACAAGATGGTGAAGCGGATCGCGACCCACTACCAGTACCAGAAAATGTACATGCCGGCTGATCATGATTGCAACCAA
>JAQGLR010000481.1 GCA_028292765.1 Massilia sp.
GTTCGGTGGCAAATTGGGCTACGTTGTTACTCGCCATTCAGTCCTCTTTTCTATGTGTCGCGGAGATGATAAAGATTTGCAAATTATGCCTTGGCCGTTTCTGTCAGGCTCCAGGCTTTCGCCTGCAGTGCCTTGACACGGTCATCATATTTACTGTCGACCAGCTTCATCTCATCGTCGGTCACATCATTAAATTCGTTCTTGATCAGTTCACGGGCGCGCTCCGACGACAGGGCCAGGATGGCGCCGAATTCGTCGTACGCGAGCCCTGCAAAGGCTTCCACCGTCTTGATGCCGGCCAGGCCAAGCTTGCCGGCAACCGTACGGTCCATGCCTTCGAGGTTCACCAGTTCCTCTTCCATGCCTTCCAGGCCTTCTTCCGAAGCGATTGCTTCAGTCACGAGGGCATCGCGGGCACGGGTACGCAGTTCGTTGACGGTTTCTTCGTCAAACGATTCAATTTCCAGCATTTCGGAAATTGGTACGTACGCGATTTCTTCAAGGCTCGAGAAACCTTCCTCAACGAGGATGTCCGCCACTTCCTGGTCGACGTCGAGCTTTTCCATGAACAGCACGCGAATCGCCGCCGTTTCCTGGGCCACCTTGTTGGCCGATTCCTCGGCCGTCATGATGTTGATCTTCCAGCCGGTCAGCTCCGACGCCAGGCGCACGTTCTGGCCCGAGCGGCCGATCGCGATGGCCAGGTTCTCTTCGTCGACGACGACGTCCATCGCATGCTTTTCTTCGTCGACCATGATCGACGACACGTTCGCAGGAGCCAGGGCGCCGATAACGAACTGGGCCGGATCGTCCGACCACAGCACGATGTCGACGCGTTCGCCGCCGAGTTCGCCGGTCACGGCCTGCACGCGCGAACCGCGCATGCCGACGCAGGTACCGATCGGGTCGATGCGCTTGTCGGACGTGAACACGGCGATCTTGGCGCGCACGCCGGCGTCGCGGGCCGCCGATTTGATGTCCAGCAGGCCCTGTTCGATCTCGGGTACTTCGAGTTCGAACAGCTTCATGATGAATTCCGGCGCGGTACGCGACAGGATCACCTGCGGGCCGCGCATGTTGCGGTCCACGCGCAGGATGAAGGCGCGAACGCGGTCACCGATACGCAGGTTCTCTTTCGGGATCATCTGGTCGCGCGGCAGGCGCGCTTCGATCTTGCCCGACTCGACGATCGCGTCGCCGCGTTCCATGCGCTTGATGGTGCCGGTCACCAGCGAGTCGCCGCGCTCGAGGAAGTCTTGCAGGATCTGCTCGCGCTCGGCATCGCGCACGCGCTGCAGCACGACCTGCTTGGTGTCCTGGGCAAAGCGGCGGCCGAAATCGACCGATTCGACCGGCTCTTCAATGTATTCGTCGACTTCGATATCCGGAATCTGTTCTTTTGCTTCGAAATGCAGGATTTCCTGGTCCGGCAGTTGCATGCCGGCTTCATCGGGAACCACGTGCCAGCGGCGGAAGGTTTCGAATTCGCCCGTGTCGCGATCGATGTTCACGCGAATGTCGACTTCGCCTTCATAGCGTTTTTTGGTAGCCTGGGCCAGGGCGAACTCGAGCGCCCCGAACACGACTTCCTTATCGACGTTTTTTTCGCGCGCAAGCGCATCAACCAACAACAAAATTTCGCGACTCATGCTTTGCGACTCCTAAAATCCACCTGCGGCACCAACCGTGCCTTATCCAATTCGGCCAGCGTAAATTCCAACAACGCCGGCCCATCCTTACCTTCTATTTCCAGACCGATCCTGTCGCCTTCCGGGGCGACCAGAACACCCGTGTAGGTTTTCCGGTTCGCGCTGCCCGGCATGGCGACGCGCAGCTTCACCGTGCACTCGTGGCCGGCGAAGCGCTCGAAATCGGCCAGGGTGCGCACCGGGCGATCGAGCCCGGGCGACGAAATCTCGAGACGTTCGTAATCGACGTTCTCCACGGTCAGCACGTGCGACAACTGGTGACTCACCGTTGCGCAGTCCTCGACCGTAATCAGGCCCTTCTCTTCCGCACTAGCAGCTGGAAAGTCGATAAACACGCGCAACACCCCGCGCTCGCCCCGTTCCACATCAACGAGGTCGTAGCCGAGGCCACCGACTGTCTTGGCGATCAAATCAAACTGCTGCACGACACTTCTCCAGGGCTTTAAAACGATTTACCAAAAAAAAAATGGGCATCTGCCCATCTTTTTGTATTTACAACCCAACCAGATGAAAGCACTTGCGCCAAATTAATACTCGGGAAGGACTTCTATTAGGCTGCGGATTATAACGTATTCGAGGGCACGCCGCAATCGCCATACCATTTTATGGGCAAGCAAACAACGGCCGCGCACGGTACTGCAAGCTTGACGACTGCACAAGGACTGCCCGCCCGGCCAAGGCTTAACCGCGGCGTCCACGGCGCGGCGCGCCCGGCTCGGCGTTGCGTGGACCCTGGCTGCCGCGGCGGGCGCCGCCGGCGTTACCGAAGCCGAACGTGGTCTGCAGCGGATCGGGCTGGCGCGGACGGCTGCTGCCGGCGGGATTGCTGCCCGGACGGCCGGAAGACGCGCCGCCGGCGAAACCGCCGGGCTTGCCGCCGCGTCCCTTGCCACCGGGACCACCGGCTCCACGGCCGACGTCGCCGCGCGGTGGCGCACCAACGCGCGCTGCCTGCGGGCCGAACGGATCGACGTTGCGATTGGCGTCGACGCGGTCGATGCGGTTGCCGTCGGAGCGGCGGGGGTCAGCCTGGCCCCCTTGTCCACCCTTGCCCTTGCCGGCAGGACCTGAGGCGGCACCCTTTTTCTCGATGCCGAAGGCCGACATGAAGCTGCGCACGTCGTTTTCTTCCAGCTCTTCCCAGCGGC
>JAQGLR010000484.1 GCA_028292765.1 Massilia sp.
GCGCCTTCACTTCGCGCACCATCTCTTCGACCTTTTCCATGTCGCGCTCTTTCGGGCTGCGCCAGGCGGCGCCCATGCAGAAGCGGGTGGCGCCGTTGGCCTTGGCCTGGCGCGCGGCGTCGAGCACGGTGTCGATATCGAGGATTTTCTTGGCTTCGACGCCGGTGTCGTAGCGCGCCGCCTGCGGGCAGTAGCCGCAGTCTTCCTCGCAACCGCCGGTTTTAATGGACAACAGGGTCGCCAGTTCGACGTCGCCATCCGGGAAGTGGACACGGTGGGCTTCCTGGGCGCGGAACATCAGCTCGTTGAACGGCAGGTCGAACAGCGCCAGCACGTCGACCAGCGGCCAGGTGGCATCCGGACGCTCGGTAATGGGGGCGCCAGGGCGGTGGAGGGCGACGGTTTGCGGTGCATTCATGGTGTTTCCTTTTGTATTACTTTGTACGTGACGTTGTAACTTAGAGAACCCGCGTCGACGGCCAGCCTGGCAGTCCCGCGAGATCGATGAATCGGGCCGCATGCGCGGCGGTCGCCTCTTCCAGGCGCGGCACGATGCCCAGCAGGGGCGCGGGGATGCGCGCCTCGAGTGCGGCGATGTTTTCGTCGAAAAAGCGCATGTCGGGGTCGGCCGTATTCGCGACCCAGCCGGCCAGCACCAGGCCACGCGCGACAATCGCTTCCACGCTCAAGAGCGCGTGGCTGATGCAGCCCAGGCGCATGCCGACGACGAGGATCACCGGCAAATTCAATTGGGCGGCGAGGTCGGCGCTGTCGAAATCGTCGTTGAACGGCACCCGGAAGCCGCCCACGCCTTCGACCACGACGGCGTCGGACGCGGCCAGGATCTCGGCATAGGCCGCGATGATCGGCACCGGGTCGATCGTCACGCCCTCGAGGCTTGCCGCGATGTGCGGGGCGGCCGGTTCGCGCAGCAGGTAGGGGGTGGTGATGTTCGGCGGCAGGTGGACGTTGCCGCTAGCGGCCAGCATGTCGGCGTCTTCGTTGTGCAGTTCGCCGTCCACCAGCTCGGCGCCGGCGGCCACCGGCTTCATGCCGCAGGCACGCAGGCCGCGCCCGACCAGCTTGTGCAGGATCGCGCTCGAGACCAGCGTCTTGCCGATCTCGGTGTCGGTGCCGGTCACGAAGCAGCAAAAGCGGGAAGGAATGCCTTCGGCTGCCAGCGCTTCGCTCGGCGCGGGGACGCGTTCTTCGACCGGCAGCGGCTGCGTGACGGGCGCGGTGGTGGCGGCCGGTTCGACCATGGGTTCGGACGGCTCGTTGAAGTTCCTGGCGTTAAAGCTCTTGACGTTAAAGCTCTTCATCATGCTCCTTCCAGTTCGTTGAGCGCGGCGGCCAGCCGGGCGACTTCATCGTGGGTGTGGGCGCCGGACAGCGTCACGCGCAGGCGCGCCGTGTTCACCGGCACCGTCGGCGGACGGATCGCCGGCACCCACAGGCCCTTCGCATACAGACCGGCGGCCACGCGCAGCGCTTCCTCGTTGCTGCCGATGAGGATAGGCTGGATCGCCGTGGGCGATGCGGGACGGCCCCAGCGCCGCAGTTGCAACTCGACGCCCAGTTGCTCGACCAGCGACACGAGGTGGCCGCGCAGCGCATTGCCTTCTTCGCTGTTGATGATGTCCAGGCTCGTGAGCAGCGCATGGGCCAGCGCCGGCGGTGCGGCCGTCGTGTAGATATAGGGCCGCGCGCGCTGGACCAGCAGTTCGATCACGCTGGCGTGCGCCGCGACAAAGGCGCCGCCGACGCCGGCCGCCTTGCCGAGCGTGCCGACATACACCAGGTTCGGCGAGCGCAAGCCAAAATGTTCGAGCGCGCCGCGCCCCTGCGCGCCGAGCACGCCGAAGCCGTGGGCGTCGTCCACCACCAGCCAGGCGCCATGGCGCTCACAGAGCGCGAGCAAGCCAGGGAGCGGCGCCAGGTCGCCATCCATGCTGAAGACGCTGTCGGTGGCGACGATTTTTGTGGCGGCGCTGCTGGCCGCCAGTTGCGCCTCGAGCGAGGCCAGGTCGCCGTGCGGGTAGATGCTGACGTTTGCGCGCGCAAGGCGCGCGCCGTCGATCAGCGAGGCATGGTTCAGCTGTTCGGAAAAGATGGTGGCGTCGCTGTCCGCCCCGAGGGCGCTGAGGACCGCCAGGTTGGCCATGTAGCCGGTACTCAGGTAGAGCGCGCGCGCGTCCTCGATGTGGGGCGCGGCGAATTCGGCCAGGCGCTCTTCCAGGATCGCATGGGCGCGGCTGTGGCCGCTGATGAGGTGCGAGGCGCCGCTGCCGGCGCCGTACAGCTGGGCGCCTTCGCGCAGGGCGGCCACCACGCGCGGGTGCGCGGCCAGGCCGAGGTAATCGTTGCTGCAAAAGGCCAGCATGGCGCGCCCGTCCACCACCTGCAGCGGCGCGCAGCGGGTATCGGCCACGCGCCGGCGGCGGATCAGGCTTTGCGCGTCGAGCGCGGCGAGCTTGCGGTTAACCTTGTCAATCAGGCTGTCGGTCAGGTCCATGTCAGCTCGCGATCACGGATTCGAACACGGATTTCACGCGCACGCCGAGCAGGTCGATCTCTTCCTCGCCCAGCACATACGGCGGCATCACGTACACGGTGCGGCCGATCGGGCGCAGCAGCAGCTCGTTTTCGACGGCGCTGGTGAAGAAACGCCGCGCGAAGCTTGCCGCGCGCGCCGCATCGGGCTCGATGGCATCGAACGCGAAGATCATGCCGCGCTGGCGGAAGTGGTGCGCGCGCTCGTGCTCGGCCAGCGGGGCGAGGGCGATCGTCAGCTTCGTCGCCAGTTCGCGGTTGCGGTTCAGGACGTCGTCGTCGCGGAAGATCTGCAAGGTGGCCAGGGCGGCGCGGCAGGCCAGCGCGTTGCCGGTGTACGAGTGCGAATGGAGGAAACCGCGCGTGATGTCTTCGCTGTAGAACGACTGGTAGATGTCGTCGGTGGTCAGCACCAGGGAGAGGGGCAGGTAGCCGCCGCTGATGCCTTTCGACAGGCACAGGAAGTCGGGCCAGATGGCGGCCTGTTCGCAGGCGAAGAAGGTGCCGGTGCGCCCGCAGCCGACCGCGATCTCGTCGGCGATCAGGTGCACGTGGTGGCGGTCGCAGAGTTCGCGCAGCAGTTCCAGGTAGAGCGGGTCGTACATCGCCATGCCGGTGGCGCACTGCACCAGCGGCTCGACGATCATGGCGGCAATTTTGTCGCCGCGTTCCTCGAACAGCTTTTCCACATCCTGCAGCGCACGGCGCGCCACGTCCTGGGACGATTCGCCTTCGACGGCGTTACGCGCGTCGGGCGAGGCCACCACGTGCGAGGCGCGCAGCAGCGGGCCGTAGGCGTCCTTGAACAGCGGCACGTCGGTGACCGACAGCGCGCCGATGGTCTCGCCGTGGTAGCTGCCCTGCAGGCAGACGAATTCCTGCTTGTTCGAAAAGCCCGCGTTGCGCCAGGCATGAAAACTCATCTTCATCGCAATCTCGACCGCCGAAGCGCCGTCGGAGGCGTAAAAGGCGTGGCCGAGCGCGTGGCCGGTGAGGGCGGCCAGCTGTTCCGACAGTTCGACCACCGGCTCGTGGGTAAAACCGGCCAGCATCGCGTGCTCGAGTTTATCGAGCTGGTCTTTCAGCGCGGCGTTGATGCGCGGGTTGGCATGCCCGAACAGGTTCACCCACCACGAGCTGATGGCGTCGAGGTAGCGCCGCCCTTCGTGGTCGTACAGCCACGGCCCTTTGGCGTGGCTGACCGCGATCAGCGGCACTTCTTCGTGGTGCTGCATTTGCGTGCAAGGGTGCCACACGCTGCGCAGGCTGCGTGCGATCCAGTCGGATGATGTCTGTTGCTTCAAAATAGGTTCCGCTTCTTGTTTAGTCCAGCCATGAGGGCTTGCGCTTCTCCAGGAACGAAGCCACGCCTTCGCGTCCCTCGTTCGAGGCGCGGATCGCCGCGATGCGCCCGGCAGTATCCAGCAGCAGCGCATCCGTGACGGGCTCGCCCACCACGTCGCGCACCAGCTTTTTCGCCTCGGCCACTGCATTCGGGCTGTTCGAGACCAGGGCTTTCAGAATGCCGGCCACCGTGCTGTCGAGCGCGTCCGGCGCCACTACCTCGTGCGCAAAACCCATGCGCCCCGCCGCCTGCGCGTCGAAACGCTCGGCGGTCAGGAAGTAGCGGCGCGCGGCCTGCTCGCCCATGGCCTTGATCACGTACGGCGAAATGGTTGCGGGAATCAGTCCCAGCTTCACTTCGGAGAGGCAGAAGTTTACTCCAACGGCCGCCACCACGATGTCGCACGCGGCCACCAGTCCCATGCCGCCCGCATAACAGTCGCCCTGCACCTTGGCCACGGTCGGCTTCGGGCACAGGTAGATGGTGCGCAGCATGTCGGCCAGGCGCGAAGCATCGGCCTGGTTTTCGTCATGCGAGTAAGCGGCCATTTTCTTCATCCAGTTCAGGTCGGCGCCGGCGCAGAAGGCCGAACCGTTTGCCGCCAGCACGATCGCGCGCACCAGTTCGTTGCGGCCGAGTTCATCGAAGGCCAGCGCCAGCTCGGCAATGGCCTGCTCGTTGAAGGCGTTGCGCAGGTCGGGGCGGTTCAGGGTGACGGTGGCGACCTTGTCGGCAATGGTAATGCTCAGGGTTTCATAGTCCATGTTTGCCCCTTACATCCGGAAGACGCCGAACTTCGTCTCTTCGATCGGCGCGTTGAGCGCGGCCGACAGCCCGAGGCCCAGCACCATCCGCGTGTCGGCCGGGTCGATGACGCCGTCGTCCCACAGGCGCGCCGACGCATAGTAGGGGTGGCCCTGGTG
This sequence comes from Massilia sp., assembly GCA_028292765.1. Classification (GTDB taxonomy): domain Bacteria; phylum Pseudomonadota; class Gammaproteobacteria; order Burkholderiales; family Burkholderiaceae_D; genus Telluria. The sequence goes on from JAQGLR010000484.1 coordinate 4,822, forward strand.
CTCGTACTGTTCCTTGATCGGCTGCTTGAACGCGGCCTCTTCGTCCGCCGTCCACTGGCCGCCCCTGCCTTCGATGCCGTCGCGCTTGACGGTCGCCAGCACCGACGCGGCCTGGTCGCCGCCCATGACGGAAATGCGCGCGTTCGGCCACATCCACAGGAAGCGCGGAGAAAACGCGCGGCCGCACATGCCGTAGTTGCCGGCGCCAAACGAGCCGCCGATGATGACCGTGAATTTCGGCACCGCAGCGGTGGCGACGGCGGTGACCATCTTGGCGCCGTTGCGGGCGATGCCCTCGTTTTCGTACTTGCGGCCGACCATGAAGCCGGTGATGTTTTGCAGGAACACCAATGGGATCTTGCGCTGGCAGCACAGCTCGATGAAATGCGTGCCTTTCAAAGCCGACTCCGAGAACAGGATGCCGTTATTCGCGATGATGCCGACTTTTACGCCATAGATATGGGCGAAGCCGCACACCAGCGTGGTGCCGTACCTCGCCTTGAATTCGTCGAATTCGCTGCCGTCGACCACGCGCGCGATCACCTCGCGCACATCGAAGGGTTTACGGGTGTCGACCGGGATCACGCCATACAGTTCTTCCGGCGCGTACTTTGGCTCGACCGTTTCACGGGTCGCGCCCTGCACTTGTTTTGTGCGGTTCAGGTTCGAGACAATCGTGCGCGCCAGCGACAGCGCATGCAAATCGTTCTGCGCCAGGTGGTCGACCACGCCGGATAAACGGGTGTGGACGTCGCCGCCGCCCAGGTCTTCGGCCGTGACGACTTCGCCGGTCGCCGCTTTCACCAATGGCGGGCCGCCGAGGAAAATCGTGCCCTGTTCCTTCACGATGATCGACTCGTCGCTCATGGCCGGCACATAGGCGCCGCCAGCCGTGCACGAACCCATCACGACGGCGATCTGCGGGATGCCCTTGGCGGACAAATTCGCCTGGTTGTAAAAAATGCGGCCGAAATGGTCGCGGTCCGGGAACACGTCGTCCTGGTTCGGTAAATTGGCGCCGCCCGAGTCGACCAGGTAAATGCACGGCAAATTGTTCTGCTCGGCGATTTCCTGGGCGCGCAGGTGTTTTTTGACCGTCATCGGGTAATAGGTGCCGCCTTTTACTGTGGCGTCGTTACAGACGATCACGCACTCCTGGCCGGCGACGCGGCCGATGCCCGTGATGATGCCGGCGCTCGGCGCGGCATTGTCATACATGTCGCAGGCCGCGAGCTGGGAAAACTCGAGGAAGGGCGTGCCCGGGTCGAGCAGCATTTGCACGCGGTCGCGCGGCAGCAGTTTGCCGCGCGCCACGTGCTTGGCGCTGGCCGCTTCGCCGCCGCCCTTGGCGATCGCCGCAACCTTGTCTCGCAGGTCGTCCACGATCAACTGCATGGCCGTCGCATTCGCTTTGAAGTCATCACTGCGCGGGTTGAGTTTTGTCTCGATATGGGGCATTGCCGTCCTCTGTTCTCTTTCGAGCACCTAACAAAGCCTCATGGCTGCGTTGCGTCGTCTCGCCGTAGATGCGTACTGTCTTCGACGACGCGCCTTGCCCTGAGGCTTTGTTAGGCACTCTCTCATTTTGGAAATGTGTCGTCCAGGTAGAACCAGCGGGGCGCGCCGCCCAGGTCCGGGTCGGGTTCGCGCAGGAAGCGGCTCGTTTCGTGCAGACGATGCGCGCGTCCGCCCAGCTTGAAGCGGGCAAGGAATTCGACCGTGTCGCACTCTGGATGATCCGGCAATTCTGCTTTACGTTGACGTAAACGTAAAGCAGATTTTATCTCAAGGCCGAGCCAGCGCAGGTTCTCGTCCTTATCCACGATCGCGTCGCTTGGCCGGGTGCGCGGATGCCAGGTGGCGCGCAGGTAGGCTTCGTTGCGCTGGGTGTAGGCGGTGTAGCGCGAACGCATCAAGGCTTCGGCGGTCGGCGGCAAGCTTTCTCCGGCAATGAAGGGGCCGCAGCAGGTGGCAAGGGATGGGCCGCCGCAGGGGCAGGGGGCGGGTTGGTTCGGCGTAGGCATCTGCTGATTATCCGCGATTTTGGCGGCATGGCGAATTGCAAGGATTATGTGTCGAAACTTTGTCTGCTGACGTCACCTTTTTTTATGGACAGCGTCCAAACTCATCTCGCTGTCTACGCTCCGCCAACATAGGCATTTATCTGGACAACTCAGGCTTGGCTGAAGTCAGTGCTGCCAAGAGCGACCGCCATGTTGAAGAGTGTCACGGGCCTGCAGGCTCGGATTCGCAGCGATGCCTCTTCCAGTCATGACAGATGTGTAGTCATCGACAGGTTGCGAAGCAGATGAACATTCCTTATTTTGTCATCGGCGCCACAGCGCGAGACATCCTGGTGGAACCGCACAAATGATCAGGTCACAGGCCGGTGTCGGGATCGTGCAAGCCTTGCCCTCGAAGCGTTCCTGAGCGAAATCCGCCAATAGCCGTCAGCACTTCGTCTTGTCCGTAGTACCGGCAAATTACATCGTCTTCAGCGTCACCGTAAACGTACTGCCGGTACCCGCCCCGTCGCTGTGCGCCGTGACCGTGCCGCCGTGCAGGCTGACGACGTTCTTGACCAGCGCCAGGCCGATGCCAAGGCCCCCCTGGGAACGGTCCGGCGTGCGTTCGGCCTGGGTGAACAGGTCGAACACCTGCGGCAGCAGGGTGCTGCCGATGCCGATGCCGTTGTCGCGGACGTGGATGCTGACCGATTCCGCGCCCCGCTCGACCGATACCGCGATGCTGCCCCCACGCGGCGTGTATTTCGCGGCATTGTTGAGCAGGTTGGCAAGGACCTGGACCAGGCGGTTCGGGTCGCCCATCACCCGGGCGCCGCCCTGGTCCGGATCGACCGCCAGCGCATGCGCGCGCGCCTCGATCAGGGGCCGCGACTGTTCGATGGCGCCGCTGACGATCGCCATGATCTCGACCGGCTCGCATTCGAGCTGGATCAGCCCGCGCGTGACGCGCGAAATGTCGAGCAGGTCGTCGACCAGCGAGGTCATGTGCTTCACCTGGCGGCTGATGACCTCGCTCGACTTGCGCACCCGTTCTTCGCTCGCGATGCCGATCTTCAGCAGCTCGGCGGCCGAGGCGATCGGCGCCAGCGGGTTGCGCAGTTCGTGCGCCAGCATGGCGAGGAATTCGTCCTTGCGCCGGTCCTGTTCCCGGAGCGAACTGTACAGGTGCGCGTTCTCGAAGCCGTTCGCGGCAATCGAGGCCAGCTGCACCAGGATCGCCTCGTCCCCTTCGGTGAAATCGCCGTCGATCTTGTCCGATGCCTGGATCAGGCCGATATTCTTGCCCTTGCGGTCGACCAGCGGCACGGCGAGCCAGCCACGCACGGCTGGATGGTGCGCGGCATGCGCGCCGAATCCCTTCCAGGCCGGATGGGCCAGCAGCTCGTCGTGCGTGAGCCGGAGGGGCTGGTTGGTACGGCACACCTCGGCGTAGATACCGCTGCCGTCGGTCCTGGCGTCATAGTGGCGATAGCCCGCGTATTTGTCGGACAAGGACACCGCATTGATCGCCTGCGCCCAGTTGCCCCCTTCGGTCAGGGACACGACCGCCTGGTGCACCTCGAGGATGCCGCGTACTTCGCTGACCAGGCCCTCGGCGATATCCTGGCTCGACAAGGCGCTGTTCAGGGTGCGCGAGGCCTGCGCCACCTTCGCCAGCAGGGCCGAATGGCGCTTTTCGCGCTCGAGGCGCTGCGACAGCTCGGCCTGCGCCGTCACCATCTCGTGGATGTCCTTGTTGGAACCGATCCATTCGCGCACGGAACCGTCCGCGTCCTCGATCGGGACACCCTTCACCGCCGTCCAGCGGTAGCTGCCATCAGGCTGGCGCAGGCGGTAGGCGGTCTCGTACACGCGGCACTTGGCGGCGCAGTCGACCCAGGCCTGCCTGGCGTTGTCGCGGTCGTCGGGATGGACGGCGTCGAGCCAGCCGTATTCTTTCCACTCGTCGTAGCTCTGGCCGGTCACGCTGCGCCAGGAAGGCGAATCCTCGAGCACGCGGCCGTCCGGGGAGGTGCTCCACACGGTCTGCGATGTGGCCATCACGAGCGAGCGGAAGCGCTGTTCGCGGGAACGCAAGGCCGTTTCCGCCGCGACGCGCTCGGAGATGTCCTCATGCATCAGCATCACTTCGAGGACCCTGCCGTCGCTGTCCTTGATCGGATGCGCACGCGCGGTGACCCAGCGTGCACGCCCGGCGCCGCCCAGCTCGACGACGTCATAGTGGATCGCGGGAATTTGGACTGATTCACCGGCCAGTGCGCGCTTCAGGTAAGGCACGACGCCGGTGTCGATCAGTTGCGCATCGGTCAGCAGGCTGTAGTCGGCGCTGAGGACGTAGTCCTTGAGGGCCGACCCTGCAGGGATCTGCCAGAGTTCTTCCCATGCGCGGTTGACGCGTATGGTTTGCCCGTCGGGCGCGAGGATCTGGATGCTGGTCGGCGCCTGCTCGAACAATTCTTGATACCGCGTCTCATGACTGGCGTGCTGGCCGGATCCTGAGGGTGGAATGGTAGGGACGGGCGACATGGATTCCGGGAAGGAGTTGCCCGCATCACGGGCCAGAACGTTTATAGGCGGAATGATGTCACAGTTTCACCCTCACCGCACGCGTCGCGCCCCCGCTCCCTTATTTCGGATGAAATTCCTCGGCCGAAACAAACAGGTCCCAGGAAGCGATGAACAGCGCGGCGATCAGCGGGCCGATCACGAAACCGTTCAGGCCGAACAGGGCCATGCCGCCGATGGTCGACAGCAGCACCAAGTAGTCCGGCATCTTCGTATCCTTGCCGACCAGCAACGGGCGCAGGATGTTGTCGACCAGGCCGATCACGACGACGCCGAAGGCGATCAGGACCACCCCTTTCCAGATGGCGCCCGTGGCCAGCAGGTAAATCGCCACCGGCGCCCAGACGATCGCCGCGCCGACGGCGGGCAACAGCGACAGGAAGGCCATCACCACGGCCCACAGCAGCGGCGCCTGGACGTCGAGCAGCCAGAAGATCAGGCCCCCGAGCGCCCCCTGCGCAATGGCGACCAGCACATTGCCCTTGACGGTGGCGCGGATGACGGTGGTGAGGTTGGTGAACAGGCGCCGCTTGTAGTGCGGGCTCAGGGGAAACGCGTCCCTGATCCGGTTCACCAGTGACTCGCCGTCGCGCAGCAGGAAAAACAGCAGGTACAGCATCACCGTCAGGCCGACCAGGAAATCGAAGGTCAGGCTTCCTACATGCAGGGCCTGGCGCGCGACGGTCTGGCTGACCTGGGCCGCGCCTTCCTGCAATTTGACCTGCAGCGAGGCGAAATCGGTGAGATCGAAGCGCTCGAGCACCGTGATCACCCATTGCGGCAGCGACAGCATG
>JAQGLR010000295.1 GCA_028292765.1 Massilia sp.
CGTGAGTTCGACCTCGATCGCAAACAGGTGTTTATTGGCGAACGACACCACGCGCCGGCTGCGCAATGCGATGCGCTTGCCGCCCGGCGCGGTCCACTCGAGGGAGCGCACCAGCACGCCGCTGCGCAGGTCGAGCGCGCGTTCGTAGTTGCCGAGGGTGCCGGTCAGGGGATCGAAGCGTTCGCCGTCGATCTCGATCTCGACGCCTTTTGCGTTCGGCACATTCAGCATGAACTGGTTCGTTTTGGCCAGCGCAAAGGCGGCTTCCGGATAGACGATCGGCTCGGACTCGTAGAAGCCATTCAAATAAGTGCCGTCGAGCGAGGTGCCGGCGGGGCCGGTATAGCCCTCTTCGCCGGTGCCGCGCAGGCCGATATAGCCGTTACCGAGCGCGAACAGGGTCTCGCGCAGGAAGTGCGAGGCGGTGTCGAAGCCGGTTTCGCGGATGCACCAGGGGTCGAGCGGGAGAGTGGTAATTGGGCTGTCTGATGGCTGCACGTCGGGTCCTCAAAGCGGTGGTGTCTGTCGATCGAAGTCGACACTGGTTTCGGCGTACGCGTCGCGTGCGCCGGGGGCAAGCAGGGATAAAAAACGGTAAAAATCAGGTCTCGCGCACCATCAGGCGGGTGGGCAGCATTTCCGAATCGACGGCTTCGTCGTTGAGCAGCGCCAGCATCTTGCGGCCGAGCAGCACGCCACCGTCTCGTAAATCCTGGTGCACGCTGGTCAGCGGCGGCACGAAGCTGGCGGCGCCCGGGGTATCGTCATAGCCGATCACCGAGACCTGGTCCGGCACGCGCAGGCCATGCTCGGACAGCGCGCGGATCGCCCCCATGGCCAGCAGGTCGCTGGCGGCGAAAACGCCGTCCACCCCACCCGCGCCCTTTTTCTTGAGCAGGCTCGTCATGCTCTCGAAGCCGGCTTCGAAGGTAAATTCTTTCGGGCGGATGATGTGCACGCTGCCGTTGCCGCGTATGGCGTCGATGAAGCCGGAGCAGCGCTGCTGCACTTCGGCGTGGTCGACGTCGCCCAGGAACACGAGCTTGCGGCGGCGCTGTTCGATGAAGCGCTCGGCCGCGCTGGCGCCGCCGGCCCGGTTGTCGCTGCCGACCACCACGTACGATGAGCTTTCTTCCGGCGCACCCCAGACCACCAGCGGCAATCCCGCCTTCTGCAATACTTTCACGGCCTCGCCGTGCGAACCCTGGCCGAGCAGGATCATGCCGTCGGCGCCGCGCACCGGCGCGCTGTCGAGCAGCTGGCGCGAGGTCAGGACGACCGTGTAGCCGGCGGTGGTCAGCTCCTGCGTGATCCCGCCGAGCAGCGCCAGCGGATACGGGTCCGACATCGGGCGTCCTTTTACCGGCGTCATCTCCACCACGACCGCCACCGAATTGCTGCGGCCCATGCGCAGGTTGCGCGCGCTGATGTTGAGGCGGTAGCCCTGCTCCTCGGCGATGCGGCGGACCTTGGCGCGGGTCTTGTCGGTCACGAGCGGGCTGTCGCGCAAGGCACGCGATACCGTGATCGTGGACACGCCGGCGAGGCGCGCCAGGTCTTCCATCGTGGTGCCGGCCTCGCTCTTGCGTGCCAATGTTTTGTTAGTCGCCATTCAGTGCTCGCGTGAAGGAAAAACAACTCTGCGGCAAATTATGACAGATTTACATGCTCGTGGAATGACAAATGACATCGATAACAATTCGATTGACATCGATATCATTCCTTGTTTCAATGACACATATGACAGGAGTCCATAACTTAACGGACCCACCAATGCCGCATTGAGAGACTGCGACAGCACCGCGTTCGACGCACCGCCAGGTGCGGCCCGCATGTCCAGGAGACGGATTTTGAACCATAAAAACGAGAGTAAACACATGAACAATTCCAAGCATTTCCTCCGGTCTGCGGTCGCACTGGCCGTGCTGACCCTGGTCAGCCAGGCCCAGGCCGCAGGACAGGCCACCCCGGCCGCCCAGGCCTCGGCACAGGATGCGGCCGGCGCCCAGATAAGCCAGGAAATCCAGCAGGTGGTCGTTACCGGTACCGCGTCGGCCAGCGGCACCCGCAAGATCGACACCGCGTTTTCGATCACGACCGCCACCGAAGAACAGCTGAAAGCCGCCTCGCCGAGCAGCACCGCCGACGTCCTGAAACTGGTGCCGGGCGTGTATGCCGAAGCGACCGGCGGCCAGTCGGGCGCCAACGTCGAGGTGCGCGGCTTCCCGTCGGGCAGCGATTCGCCCTTCGTGTCGGTCCAGCTGAACGGCAACCCGGTCTACCCGGTGCCTGTGCTCTCCTTCTTCGAAGGCACCTCGGCCTTCCGCCTGGATGACACCATCGAGCGTGTGGAGGTGCTGCGTGGCGGCCCGAGCACGATCTATTCGGTCGGCCAGCCGGGCGCGACCATGAACTTCATCCTCAAAACGGGTGAGGACGTGCCTGAGCGCACGATCCGCCTGACCACCGGCACCGGCAACCTGCGCCGCGGTGACATTTTCCTGGGCGGCAAGCTTGCCGAAGGCTGGTACGGCACCCTCGGCGGCTTTTACCGCCAGAGCCATGGCGTGCGCGACCCGCAGTTCCTCGCCGACGACGGCGGCCAGCTGACGGCCACCCTCACCCGCAAGTTAGAGGGCGGCGAGGTGACGATGTACGTGCGCGCCACCGACGAGAAGAACGCCTTCTATACCGGCGTGCCCCTCATTTCCAGCAATGGCGGCCGCGACATCAGCGAATTCCCCGGCTTCGACCCGCTCACCGGCACCCTGATGAGTAACGAGCTGCGGCACTTCACGATCGATGCGGCGCCGGGCAAGACCCTCGAGCGCGACCTGGCCGACGGGCGCGGCATGCAGGCGGCCGTGTGGGGCTTGAACTACGAGCAAAAGCTCGCCGGCTGGGACCTGTCGAACAAGGCGAATTATTTCAAGGGCGACCTGAACACGATCTCGATGTTCACCGGTAACAACCCGCTGACGGCGCGCGACTATCTCGCCACTGCCAACACCAGCTACAACCCGCTGGCCGCCGCCACCTCCGGCAACATGACCTATGTAAATGGCGGCGGCGCAGTCGATCCGAACCAGCAGGTGGTGCAGGCCGGCCTCTGGTCGGTCGAAAAGAAACTGACGTCGTTCACCAACGAGTTGCGCGTCAGCCGCGAGCTGTTCGCCGGCCACACCGTCACCGCCGGTGGCTACTATGCCAACTACAAATCGGATGACGAGTGGTACCTGGGCAATAGCCACCTGATGACGGCCACGCCAAACGCACGCCTGATCAACGTCAGCCTGGCAAACGGTACCGTGGTCTCGCGTAACGGCAAGGAAGGCAATGTCTTCTACGCGCCGGTCGCCAACTACAAGGGCAACAACCTGGCCCTGTTCCTGGCCGACGAGTGGAAGATCAGCGACCGCCTGCGCGTCGATGCCGGCCTGCGCCGCGAGCGCCAGAGCCTCGAAGGCTCGATCTCGAACCTGCGTTCGGGCGACACCGACAACAATCCGCTGACCGTCTACAACAACGGCACCTCGATCCCGACCGGCAGCTTCACGCGCCTGGAACGCGACGACAGCGTCAATTCCTTCACCGCCGGCGGCCTGTACAAGCTGGACAAGGACACCAGCGTGTTCGTGCGCGCCAACACGGGCCACACCTTCATCTACTTCGACGACATGCGCAATGCCGGCACCCAGGCCGCGCTGAACGACCGCAACGGCGTGCCGAACCCGGAAGTGACGCAGTACGAAATCGGCTTCAAGACCGCCAACCCGTTGTATAGCGCCTACATCAACGCGTTCTACACGGACTTCACCGGCATCTCGTTCCAGCAGATCACGACCAACGCCGTGCTCAATTCGGTCAGCGGCTCGCGCGGCCATGGCGTCGAATTCGAACTGGCCCTGCGTCCGACCAAAAACCTGCAAATGTCGCTGACCGGCAACTACCAGAAATCGGAGTACCGCGACAATCCGGCCATCGCCGGCAACGACGTGCAGCGCCAGCCGAACCTGCAGTTCCGCTTCACGCCGAGCTACCGCATCCCGCTGGGCGAGAACAGCCTCAAGCTGTACGGCACCTACACCCACATCGGCGACCGCTGGGCCGACCAGGCCAACCTGTCCTACCTGCCGTCCTACCAGACGCTGGACCTGGGCGCGCTGGCCAGCATCGGCGACAACTGGGAAGTGCGCCTCTCCGCGACCAACCTGACGAACGAACTGGGCCTCACCGAAGGCAATTCGCGCCTGACCGGCGCCCAGAGCAGCGGCCCGATCAACGCACGCCCGATCTTCGGACGCGCCGTGGAAGCATCGGTGATGTACCGCTTCTGATTCGACCCTGCGAAGCTGTGACCTTTGGGAGCGCTAGTCGCTCCCTTTTTTATTCCGAGCTCCCCTACAATAAGCCATGACCCACGAGCGGGAGCCTCCCATGCCAGTCAAGCCGGACCAACTCGCTGCCCTGATGCGCGAAGTCGAGCAGGAAGACCCGATCGATTTCGCCGACCTGCCCTTCGCCGAGGACGACCTGCGCGAACTGGTGGCGACGCATTTGTGCGAAATGGCGGCCGCCATGGAAAATTTCAGCACCGAAGACAGGTTGATGACGCTGCTTGCGGTCTCGGCCAAGCTGGTCCTGGAAAACCTGGTGCTGCATGTGCAGCTGCTGCGCCGCCACGGTCTGCCGGTCGGCGACAACGTCGACGCGCTGCTGAACCGTTTGCGCAAGGGCGAGGCCGAATAAGAACGCCTGACAAAGATAAAGCCGCACGTGCTACGCACGCGCCCCCATCGCGGCCTTGCATTCGTCTCGCCATACTGGGCATTGCCCTGAGGGTTTATTCAGGCGCTCAGCCACAGATCGCGCTACCCGGGCCCGCCCCCCTCGAACAGGGTGCGCGCCAGCGTTGCCCGATGCTGCGCGGCCAGCAAGTCATACACGACGACGGCAGCCGCGAATGCAGCGAACGCGCCCAGCCTGCGCCGGTTCAAGGGCGCAAACGCGGCAGCGCCGACCAGGGCCACATCCATCACGTCGCTTACCCCGCGGGTCCAGCGCCAACCGGCCGATTCGGGCTGAAGCAGGATGCCGGCGCCCAGCACAAAATCGCGCGCACCAACCGCCTGGATCAGGGCCGGCGGATAGCGCATGCCGACCGCCCGCGCAAATGCGCGCGGGGCACCGAACTGCAGCAGGCCGAAGCCCAGGCTGATCCAGCCGGACAACTTGCCCAATTGCCGGTCGGGCAGCGCAGCAAATGCCGCCGGCAAAGACCTTACGTCCGCCGGCCGGACCTCAGCCGTGCAGGCCCGGGGGCGACTCGTTACACGCGGCTTGCTTCCTGGTTCGAGGCCAGGCTCCATCGCAGGTCTCCTCAGCTCGCTTCAGGCATGCAAAAACAGGATATGTCGCTTAGTCCATCGTCACCGCTCGCCGGTTCCCGCCACGTACTCAGCGGGACCAGACAGGCGTGGCGCGCACAGTCATTCCACAGGGAAATCGCGTGCCTGCAACAACAAACGCATTGTGCGGGAACTAAGCTATTCCATGAGGTATTATTGTTAGTGAGGAAACTCGCGGCCCACGTCTGGGCGGCGTGCACTACGTAAAACCTGAGGAATCCATGTCCCGTAACGTCTCCAAGATCACATTCACCACCGCCGTGGTATCCGGCGCCCTGCTGCTGGCTGGCCTGGGCGGCTGCAACCGCGACCAGTCGACCGCCAGCCTGCTGGCCGAAGCAAAGCAATACCAACAGAAGGGCGACCAGAAGGCCGCCATGATCCAGCTGAAGAATGCAGTGGCGAAGAGCCCGGAAGATGGCGAGGCCCGCCTGCAGCTCGGCACCCTGTACCTGGACTCCGGCGACGCCGTATCGGCCGAGAAGGAGCTGCGCAAGGCGGCCAGCCTCGGCTTGCCTGCCGAGCGCACGCTGCCCCTCCTCGCCCAGGCGCTGCAGGCGCAGGGCAAGTTCAAGGAAGTGCTGGCCGAGATCACGCCGGAACGGGCCGCCAAGTCGGCACCGCTGACGGCAGTGCGCGGCGACGCCCTGATGGCCACCAACGATCTCGACGGCGCAAAAGCCGCCTACGAGGCGGCGCTGGCGCTGCAGCCGGCGAGCGGCGCCGCCCTGACCGGCCTGGCGCGCCTTGCGCTGGTCAAGCAGGACCTGCCGGCGGCCGAACGCTATGCGAGCGAGGCTGTCGCGAAAGACCCGGGCAATCCGGAAGTCTGGATGTTCCGTGGCGGTATGCTGCGCGGCATGAACAAGCCGGACGAGGCGCTGGCGGCTTTCGACAAGGTATTGGCCCTGCGTCCCCAGGACCGCAACGCCAACCTGGAAAAGGCCTACATCCGCATCAACCAGGGCAAGTTCCCTGAAGCGCGCACCGAAATCGCGGCCAGCCGCAAGAACGCGCCGAACAGCCTGCTCGTGACCTACGCCCAGGGCCTGCTCGACTACTCCGAGGGCAAGAACGCAGCGGCGCGCGAGTC
>JAQGLR010000506.1 GCA_028292765.1 Massilia sp.
ATCGAAGAGCGGATCCGGTTTTTCGAGCGCGAACTGCATCGCCAGAAAAAACTGGCGGAGCGGCGCAAGCGCCCGGTGATCCTCGACCTGCAATCGAAGGGCGGGCCCGGCGAAAACCTCATCAAGCGGTTCGCGCTGGTCGAGCAGGCCGAGGAGATGGACTGCGGCGCCGCCTGCCTGGCGATGGTGTGCAGGCACTATGGCATCGGCATGACCCTCGGAAAATTGCGCGAGCTGGCCAACGTCACCACCCAGGGCGCCACCCTCGACAGCCTGGCGCGCGCCGGCGAGTCGCTGGGTTTCAGCGCGCGCGGCGTGCAATGTACCTTCGATGCGCTGGCCGGCTTCGAGCTGCCCTTCATCGTCCACTGGGAAGGCTACCATTACGTGGTGGTGTACGGGGTGTCGCGCGAGCAGGTGTGGGTGGCCGACCCGGCGGTCGGCTTCAAGAAACTCCGCGTCGAGGACTTCGAGCGCGGCTGGAGCGGCACCTGCCTGGTGTTCACCCCCGGCCAGCAGCTGGCCCAGGTGGCGGCGGCGCGATCGCCTTGGCTGCGCTTCGTCGGCTACCTGAGCCCGTACAAAAAAATCCTGTGGCAGCTGTTCCTGGCCACCTTCGTGATCCAGATGCTGGGCATCGTGCCGCCGATGATCATCCAGAACATCCTCGACGGCGTGGTGGTGCACCAGAACGTCAGCCTGCTGCACCTGCTGATACTCGGGCTGGTCATCTCCACCGTGTTCAGCCAGGCCATGGCGACCGTGCGCGCGTATCTCGCCAATTACATGGTGCGCAACCTCGATTTTTCGATGATGGCCCAGTTCTTCAAGCACACGATGTCGCTGCCGTATTCCTTCTTCGCCAAGCGCAAGACCGGCGACATCCTCGCGCGCTTCCAGGAAAACCAGACCATCCGCGCCTTCCTCACCGAGTCGACCGTCACCACCTTGCTCAACCTGCTGATGGTGTTCATCTATTTCACCATCCTGTTCCTCTATAACGTCAAGCTGACCTTGCTGCTGATCGGCTTCGTCATCCCGATCATGGCCGTCACCGTCCTCGTGACCCCGAAAATCAAGGACTACGCGCGCGAAGTGTTCACCGCCTCCACCGACGCCCATTCTTTCCTGATGGAAGCGCTGGGCGGCATCGAGACCATCAAGGGCATGGGCAGCGAGCGACCGGTGCGCCTCAAATGGGAAAAGAAATACGTCAAGGCGCTCGAGGTGCAGTACCGCTCGCAGTCGTTCAACATCCTCGTCGGCCTCGCCAGCCAATTGCTCAATGCCGCCACCACCATCGCCATCATGTGGGCCGGCGCCTCGCTGGTGCTCGAGCGCGAACTGACCATTGGTCAATTGATCGCCTTCAACGCGCTGATGGGCAGCGTGCTGGCGCCACTGATGGGCCTGGTCGGGCTGTGGAGCCGGCTGGCCGACGCCACCGTCGCCATGGAGAGACTCGGCGACGTGCTCGACATCGAACCCGAGCAACGCCCGGCCGACGTCGCCTCGCGCGTGGTACTGCCCGACCTGCAAGGCGAAATCCGCCTCGAGCACCTGTTTTTCCGCTACGGCGGCGAAGACACCGCCTACGTTTTAGAGGACATCAGCATCGACATCAAGCCGGGCGAACTGGTGGCGATCGTCGGGCGCAGCGGTTCCGGCAAAACGACACTGGCCAAACTGCTGGTCGGCTTCTATCCCCCGACCGAAGGCAAGATTTTCGTCGACGGCTACGACATGGCCACCATCGACAAGGATTATTACCGCGCCCAGGTCGGTTATGTGATGCAAAGTAACCTGCTGTTTTCCGGGACCATTGCCGAGAACATTGCCAGCGGCGACGAGAGTCCCGATCGCCGCCGCATCGAGGAAGTGGCGAAGATGGCCGACGCCCACGCGTTCATTGCCAAGATGCCGCTGGGGTACGAGCAGGTGGTGGGCGAGCGCGGGGTCGGGCTGTCGGGCGGCCAGGTGCAGCGGCTCTGCATCGCGCGCGCCCTCTACCACGACCCGCACCTGCTGGTCTTCGATGAAGCGACCTCGGCGCTCGACACCCAGTCCGAGAGCAACATCATGGCCAACATGGAGGCGATCCTGGCGGGACGCACGGCCGTCATCATCGCGCACCGGCTCAGTACGATCATGCGGGCCGACAAGATCGTCGTGCTGTACGAAGGCAAGATCGTCGAGCAGGGGCGCCACGAGGAGCTGCTGGCGCGGCGCGGCATGTATTACGAACTGGTGCAGAAGCAACTGGGCACGGGATCAGACCCATGAAACTCTACAACCCCGGTGGCGAGCGCGGATCGGCGATGTCGTACGCGGCCCTGTTGGAAAAGATCGAGATCATGCGTTCGACCCTGCGCTGGGCGACCAGGATGGAACGGCCGGATGTCGAGAAGCTGCTGCGCCAGGCGAATACGCTGCGCGACGAAGTCATGGGGCTGTCGCACAAGGAGCGCTTCGTGGAGGCCATTGGTGCGGAAACTGCGAGCGAACGGCGCGCCGGGTCGAGCGCCGAACTGCCGGCGCAACTGGCCGATGCGCTGCCGGCCGGCGAACGGCGCCGGGCGCTCCTCGCCCGCAGCTTCGTGTTCGAAGGCACCTTCGGCGACAACCCGAAGCTGCTCGACGCACTCGAGATCGCCGAGAAGGCGGCGCCCACCGACTTGCCGGTGCTGGTCGACGGCGAGAGCGGCACCGGCAAGGAGCTGATGGCCAAGGTCATCCACGCCAACGGGTCGCGCGCGGACAAGCCCTACATCTCGGTGAACTGCGGCGCGATCCCCGACAGCCTGCTCGAATCGGAACTGTTCGGCCACAAGAAGGGCGCGTTCACGGGCGCCGCCAACGACCGCAAAGGCAAGTTCGAAAGCGCCCACAAGGGGACCATTTTCCTCGATGAGATCGGCGAACTGCCCTTGCCGGGGCAGGTGAAACTGCTGCGCGTGTTGCAGTCGCACGAGATCCAGCGCGTCGGGTCCGACGAGACCATTTCCGTCGATGCGCGGATCGTCGCCGCCACCAACAAGAACCTGCGCCGGCTCATCGAGCAGGGCAGCTTCCGGGAAGACCTGTTCTACCGGCTCAGCGTGATCCACGTGACGCTGCCGCCGCTGCGCGAGCGCAAGGACGAGATACCGCTGCTGATCGCGTATTACGGCGACGAGTCGGCCGAGGCCCTGAAGCGGCGGCCGGTGGCCTTGACGCCGCGCCTGCGCGATTTCCTGCTGGCTTATGGGTATCCGGGCAACATCCGGGAATTGCGCAACATCATGTACCGCATCTCCTGCCTGGCCGGCGAGGCGGCCGACCTGTCGCACCTGCCGGAAGATATCCGCCCCGCCTTGGCGCCCGCCGTGGCCCCGGCCAGTACGCCCGCGTCCGCCACCATGGCAGCCGCCAACGTTTCACTGGCCGAGGCGAAGCGGGCCGCCAGCGACGAGGCGGAACGCCACTGCCTCGAGCGCGGCCTGCAGGAAGTCGGCGGCACGGTGACGGAGCTGGCGCGGCGTTGGGACATGAACCGTTCGCACCTGCAGATCCTGCTGAAAAAACATGGCTTGCATTCGAAGGATTTCAAGCATTGATGTTTCACAGCGCCGGATTGACGATCGCGGGGTTGACGATCGTCTTGTCGCTCGACATGTCGTCGACCCGCACCACGACCACCGTGATGTTGTCGCGTCCGCCATTTGCCAGTGCCAGCGCGACCAGTTCGTCGGCCGCCGCGGCGCAGTCGCCGGGCGCCAGCGCCGCCATGATCGCCCCCTCGTCGACCGGCGTGCTGAGGCCGTCGCTGCAGAGCAGGAACATGTCGCCATCGCGCGCCGTCATGGTCGCCACGTCGAAGGCGATCGTCTCGGCCGCGCCGACCGCGCGCGTGATCATGTTGGGGCTGGCGCTGGTGGCGGCCATGTCGGCGCCGCGCGCCCTGAGCGCTTCCAGCTGGCTGTGGTCGCGCGTGAGCTGCTGCAGGCGGCCCTGGCGATACAGGTAGATGCGGCTGTCGCCGGCCCACAGGCAGGCGGCCTCGCTGCCGCGGGCGAGCAGGGCGGCGACGGTGGTCCCGATCACGGGCACCTGGCGCGCGCGCGCTTCCGCGCGCAGCGCGTCGTTCACCCTGTGCAGCCGCTCGCGCGCGGCCTCGACGAAGCCCGCCACCGTGCCCGCTTCCGGCAGGCTGGCGAGCGCATCCACCACGGCGCCACTGGCGAGGTCGCCAAACGCGTGGCCGCCCATGCCGTCCGCCACGGCCCACAGGCCGCGCTGCGGCTGCGCGAGCCAGGCATCCTCGTTTCGGCTGCGCACCAGGCCGAGGTCCGTGCGCGCCGCGCAAGTCCAACGCAATTCGCTGTCAACGCCCATTCATCGTCCTGGTTCGTTCATCCCTCCGCTGCAGGTAGCCAGGCACGCTGGCTAGCGCAGCGCATTGTTCACGCTGCTTTCGTCCACCATCACGTTGAGCGTGGCGTTCGCGCCGGAATTGTTCACCGAGACCGTCTGGAACTGGTTGATCATCTGGTCTGCGAAATTATTGATCTGGTAGAAATTGATTACCGGGCGCTGACTTGGCGCTGAATCAATGTACGGCCGAATCCATCCAAACACCCAGGGTGCGCCGGCGCCCCTGGTGGCCGACATCGCCTTGCGATCCAGGGGCGCGCTGGCGGGAAGGTCGCGGATCGTAATGCTGGACATGATGCGTCTCCGTGTTCGAGGGGCGAGATCCACACTGGGGAGGCCGGGGCCAGTCCACCCAGTGTAGATCAACCCGGGCCAGTTTGCAGGTCAGCGCCCGACGATCTTGTTCTCGCCGTCCTGGTGCACGTCGCTGTCCACGTGCACGCCGTGGACGAACGCCGAGCCGTTGGCGGTGGCGAGCAGGACTTCCTGCATCTGCGCCAGGTTCTGGGTGGCGGTGATCGACGAATCGAACTTCGGCGCATGGCTGGCGTCGCCGGCCGGGTAGCCGGGGGTGCCCATCTTGAAGCCGCCGCGCACGAGCGCCATGGCGTTGCCGTCGAGTTCTTCGGTGCGGGCCAGGTCGGTGATGGTCAAGGTTTTCATGGTGATTCTCCTGAGGTGGTGAAGTGGTGAAGGGGTTTGGGTCGAGGCATGTGTGGGCGCTCGCGCTCACGCACGCTGCGGCAGCGTGGGGGCGCGGACGACGACGGCCCTCGCGTCGGCCGTGGCAGCGTCGCGCGCCACGGACGCCGATCGTGCCGCGTCCACTTCGGACAGGTTGTCGAGCGCGACGACGAAGATGGCTTCCATGTGCTTGTGGATGTTCATGCTGTTCCCCTTGGGTGGCTGGTTTTGACAGGACGGAGCGTTTTGTTTCGCTCGCGACGTCAATACAGCACGAGGCGTGCCAGCCCGCGAAAAAGGGCCGTGCGCAGGGGGGAGGGGCGTGCCACGGGGCGAGGCGCCCCGCTGCGGACCTGCTTCGGGCGCAAAGAGTCGGGGCAGGGGCAACAGCTTGCCTGGCGGGTGTCGGCTGCGGCCCGACACCGCCTGCCGGCCAGTACCTCGGCGGACGAAAAAAAACGTCCGGCTTTCGACCGGACGGTTCGGGTTGAAGCGCGATTGTCAGCGCAAACGTCAGCGCAAACGTCAGGGCGACGGCGGCCTGGCGGCAGCTTGCCTGGCGCCGTCGCCGGGTGCGAGGTCGAACAAACGGATCCTGCGTGCAGCGGGACGCATGACGCCCGCAGCGCCAGCGCGCAAGCGCGAGCCGCCGGCAATCGCGAGCATTGCCTGGCGATCGAGTTCGGTACTTTCCGGTAAATCCTTGATGGTAATAGTAGCCATGGTGCCTCCCTGTTACGGCAAATGTTAACGGCCTCCATCCCATTGCTGGGATGGAGGACGGAACTGCAGCAAGGTGGGATCAGAATACCACCTTGTTCTCCGCCCACAGTGCGGCGGCGACATCGATGTCCGGGCCTTTGAAACCGGCGCCGATCACGCCGTTGTTGTTGAGGACGTTGATGCCGATCTGCTGGAACTGGCCGATCTGCTGGTCCACGTTGACATTGACGTTGACGTCCTTGCCGAAGCCGCTGCCACCGTGGACCGCCGACATGGCATGGCGGTCCAGTTCGGCGTTGTAGGCCAGGTCGGAAATGGCGATGGAAGACATGATCTGTTCCCTCGCTTAGCCGATGATCGTGTTGCGGCCGTCCTGGTCGACGTCGCTGTTCACATGCACGCCGTGCACGAACGCCGAGCCGTTGGCGGTGGCGAGGGCCACGCTCTGTTGCTGCAGCAGGTTCTGCGTGGCGGTAATCGACGAGTCGTGGTTCGGGGTGTAGCTCATGTCGCCAAACTTGTACGATGGCTTGTACGATGTCGCCTCCTTGCTCCAGCCGCCGCGCACGCCGGCCATGGCGCGGCTGTCGAGTTCTTCGGTACGGGCCAGGTCTTTGATGGTCAGGGTTTTCATGGTAATGCTCCTTGAATGTATGAATGGTTCGATGGGGTGGGAGGATCAGGAACGGCGCACGATCTTGTTCTGGCCGTCCTGGTCGACGTCGCTGTTCACGTGCACGCCGTGGACGAACGCCGAGCCGTTGGCGGTGGCGAGCAGGACT
>JAQGLR010000037.1 GCA_028292765.1 Massilia sp.
GCATGCGCATCACCGACGAAGAAACCATGGAAGTGGTGGAGTGGGTGCTGGGCGGCGAAGTGCAGCAGGACATCGTCATGCTGATCAACCACTACGGCGGCCAGGCAGTCGGCCTGACCGGCAAGGATGGCGGCCTGATCCGCGCACGCAAGATGAGCATGCCGGACAAGGAAAAACCGGGCGAATTCGTCGACATCGGTTTCGTCGGCGAGATCGAGGCGATCAATCCGGCGGTCGTGAAAGCGCTGCAGGACGACGCCTTCATCCCGATCATCTCGCCGATCGGCTTCGGCCAGGACGGCCAGGCCTACAACATCAATGCCGACGTCGTCGCCGGCAAGATCGCGGAAATCCTGAAGGCCGAAAAGCTGATCATGATGACCAACATCGCCGGCGTGCAGGACAAGGCCGGCAACCTGGTCACCGACCTGTCGGCACGCGAGATCGACGAGATGTTCGAAGACGGCACGATCTCCGGCGGCATGCTGCCGAAGATCTCGTCGGCGCTGGACGCGGCCAAATCGGGCGTGAATACGGTGCACATCATCGACGGCCGCATCGAGCACTCTTTATTGCTGGAAGTCTTGACCGAACAGGCTTTTGGCACTATGATCCGCTCGCATTAAAAAATTGTGGCGGCGTCCATGCCGCCATGATCGCCAGTACCGCCCTTTTAGCTCAGTGGTAGAGCACTCCCTTGGTAAGGGAGAGGCCACGTGTTCAATCCACGTAAAGGGCACCATTCTCCCCCCCTCCCCTGCATTTCCCGAATCCCCTCGCACATACAGTGTCCGTTTTCTAGCGGCCACACTATAATCGGCGATCCCATTCCCGACCTTAGCTCACCGTGTCCCAAGCAACCCGCAACCTCGTCTGGCTGTTCGACCTCGACAACACCTTGCACGACGCCTCGCACGCGATCTTTCCGGCCATTAGCGCCAACATGAACGCGTATATCGCGCGCGTGCTGCATGACGGCGTCAACGAGGTCACGCAGGCGCAAATCGACGCCGCGCGCCTCGGCTACTGGAAGCGCTACGGCGCCACGCTGCTCGGCATGATGCGCCACCACGGCGTCAGCGCGCCCCACTTCCTGCGCGAGACCCACGACCTCCACGATTTGCGCGCCATGATGCGTTCCGAAGCCGGCCTCGGCCGCCTGTTGCGGCGCCTGCCGGGCCGTAAAATCCTGCTGACGAATGGGCCGCTCGATTATTCGACCCACGTCGTGCGCCACCTGGACCTGCATCGCCATTTCGCCCACCACATCGCCATCGAGCAGATGCACGTGCACGGCCAGCTGCGCCCGAAACCGTCGAAACTGATGCTGGCGCGCCTGCTGCGCCGCCACGGGGTGGCGGCGCACAATTGCGTGCTGGTCGAGGACACGCTGGACAACCTGAAAAGCGCCAGGCAGCTTGGCCTTGCCACCGTCTGGATCACCCAATACCTGCGCCACGGCGAGCACAGCGCGCTGGCGCAGGCCCGGCCGCGCAGATTGATTCGCCCCAACTATGTCAATGTCAAAGTAAAATCCTTACGGCAACTGCCAAAGCAGCTGCACAAGCTCCGCTAATTCATCCACCTACCTCTTCGAGATCCCATGGCAAGCACCAGGCCAGGCCAGCGCAAACTGCAAATCCTCCAGGCCCTGGCGGCCATGCTCGAACAGCCGAAAGGCGAAAAGATCACCACCGCCGCCCTCGCGGCGCACCTGGCGGTGTCGGAAGCGGCGCTGTACCGCCACTTCGCCAGCAAGGCGCAAATGTACGAAGGCCTGATCGAATTCATCGAGTCGAGCGTCTTCGGCGTCATCAACCAGATCGTCGAGAAGGAAGAGCGCGGCGTCGACCAGGCCCACGCCATCCTCACCATGCTGCTGGCCTTTGCCGCCAACAATCCCGGCATGACGCGGGTGCTGATCGGCGACGCCCTGGTGGGCGAGGACGAGCGCCTGCAACTGCGCATGAACCTCTTCTACGACAAGGTCGAACTGGCCTGCAAGGGCGCGCTGCGCCTGGCCGTGACGCAAGGCCACGGGATCGAAGACGACGTGCCCGCGCGCGCCAGCCTGCTGGTGAACTACGTCACCGGGCGCTGGCACCGCTTCGCCAAGAGCGGCTTCAGGCAGAACCCCTCCGAGGGCACGGGCGTACAATTGTCGCTGCTGCTGGCAGCCTGAGGTTCCCGATGAACACGGTCTTTGCATTGCTCGACGATGCGAGCGCGGAGGGGCATGCGCAAGCGCTGTCGCGCCTGTACACCGGCCACGCGGGCACGCTGCACTGCACCGACAGCGCCGGCTGGGACGGCGTGCTCGAGGAGCTACAGGCGGCGCTGCGGCGCGGCCTGTACGCGGTGCCGCTGCTGTCCTATGAACTGGGTGCGCAGCTGCTCGGCATCCGGACCAAACCGATGGCGGGCCCGGTGGCGCAGGTGCTGCTGTTCGAACGCTGCGAACGCATGACGGCGGAGGGCGCCGCGGCCTGGGTGGCCACCCGCGCCGCTGGCGTCGATGGGGCGGGCAACATCGCGGCCGGCATCGGCGGCGTCGAAGCCAATGTCGACGAAGCGCAGTTCGTCGACGCGATCCAGCGCATCCGCGACTACATCGCCGCCGGCGACACCTACCAGGTGAATTACACCTACCGCCTGCGCTTCGACGCGTTCGGTCCGGTCTTCGCGCTGTACGCCCGCCTGCGCGCGCGCCAGCCGGTGCCGTATGGGGCATTGATCGGCCTGCCCGACGGCGGCGCCGTGCTGTCGTTTTCGCCGGAACTGTTTGTTCGTTATGAAGCGCGCCATGCAGGCGGCACCCTGCTCGCACGCCCGATGAAGGGTACGGCGCCGGCCAGCGACGACGAACTGACCAATGCCAAGCGCGCCGCCGCACTCGCGCTGGACACGAAAAACCGCGCCGAAAACCTGATGATCGTCGACCTGCTGCGCAACGACCTCGGGCGGATCGCGCAGACCGGCAGCGTCGAGGTCCCGCAACTGTTCGAGGTGACGCGCTTCGGCGCCGTGCTGCAGATGACCTCGACGGTGACGGCGCGCCTGCGCGCGGACGCTTCTCTTGCCGAAGTGTTCGGCGCGCTCTACCCTTGCGGCTCGATCACGGGCGCGCCGAAACGGCGCACGATGGAAATCATCGACGAACTCGAGCCCGATGCGCGCCGCATTTATACGGGCGCCATCGGCTGGTTCGACCCGCCGGGCGACGCGCGCGCTTTCGGCGACTTCTGCCTGTCGGTCCCGATCCGCACGCTGGCGCTGGGGCCGGGCGAACACACGCGCCGGGGCGAACTGGGCGTGGGCGCGGGTATCGTCTTCGACAGCGACCCGGCAGCGGAATTCGCCGAATGCCAATTGAAGGCGCGCTTCCTCACCAGCCTTCCCAACGAATTCGAGATCTTCGAGACCATCAAGGCCTCGTGGCAGGACGGGCCGCGCCACCTCGATCAACATATGGCGCGCATCGCCGCTTCCTGCGCCTGGTTCAACCGCCCGTTCGACGAGGCGGCGGCGCGCACGCTGGTGATCGACGCCTGCCTCGGCCTGCCGGAAAATGCGGGCCTGCACCGGCTGCGCCTGTCGCTCGGTGCGGACAACCGCCTGGCCGTGACGACCGGCGCACTGCAGCCGCTGCAGGAACCGGTACGCCTGGTCCTGGCCGATGCCCCGACCGATTCGAGCGATGTCTTCCTGCGCCATAAAACCTCGGTACGCAGCCGCTATGACGCCGCCTGGCGCGCCGCCGAAGCGCAGGGCGCTTTCGATGCCCTGTTCTTCAACGAGCGCGACGAGCTGACCGAAGGAGGACGCAGCAATGTGTTCGTGCTGCTTGAGGGAAGGTGGTACACGCCGCCGCTGTCATGCGGCCTGCTGCCGGGCGTGATGCGTTCCGTGATGCTGGCCGCTCCCGCGTGGGACGCGGCCGAACGCGTCATCACGCGCGGGATGCTGGAACGGGCGGAAGGGATCGTGGTGTGCAACGCGCTGCGCGGCCCGCTGCACGCCTACCTGTAGGGTGGGCGGCTTTGCCGCCGACGCATTCGGCCATGGACGACTACCGCTGCGCTGGAACCAGTGCGGGCGAGGCGGGAATCCGTGCCGGTTTCGCGTCCCCCACGCGGTTTATCCGCCCAGGTAGGCGCCGCCGTTGAGGTGAATTGTCTGGCCGGTGACGTAGCGGCCTCCCGCGCCGGCCAGCCACAATACCGCTTCGCCAATCTCCGACGGTTGTCCACGCCGGCCCACCAGATTTGTGCGCGTTGCATGATGGTTCGGCGCCGGTGCGGCGCCATGTCGCTGGGTGTCGATCAGGCCCGGCGACAGGCAGTTGACTGTAATGCCGGAGGGCGCTAGTTCGTGGGCGAGCGCGCGTGTCATGCCGACCAGTCCTGCCTTGGCGGTGACGACGTGCACGCGGTGGCTGGCGCCGGTATGCGCGGTGAGCCCGCCAATGTTGATCACGCTGCCATTGCGGCTCTCCTGCAGCAGTGCGAGGGCCGCTTGCGTGCAGTGGAAGGCACCGTCCAGGCATACGCTCATGGCGTGGCGCCAGCTGGCGTAATCGAGCTGGCCGAATTCGGCTTCGTCGCGCACGGCGGCGTTGTTGACCAGGATATCGAGCCGGCCATAGGTTTGCTCGATCTGTGCAATCATCGCGTCGACTTGCTCGCGCACGGTGACGTCGGCGACGCACAGGATCGCGCGGCCGCCGGCGGCGACGATTTCATCGACCACCGACTGGCCTTCCTCGACACTGGAGCGCACGTTGACGGCAACCGCCGCGCCGGCGCCGGCCAGTGCCAGCGCAATGGCTCGCCCGATGTTGCGGCCGGCGCCAGTGACAAGCGCTACTTGTGAATGCGGGGTTAGAGACGACATGGTTCGGTTCCCTCAAGCGCAGCGCAGGGCGTGCAGTTCAATTTTTGGCCGGGACAGCAGCGAGCTGATGTCTTGCAGCAAAGCCTCGGTGCGGGTCCCCGGCAGGTCGCCATACGCGCAGTTGGCACGGAATTTCTTGATCAGGTCGTCCATCGGCAGCGGTTCGTCCATGCCGCCGCGGAAGTGGCCTTGGCGCGCCTGCCTGACTTGGCCGTTATGCAAAGTCACACGCAAGTGCCCGGTGAATTGATTCGGATACGGGTTATCGGGATCGATGACGTAACGGATCTTGCCTGCCAGTGCGCGCACTTCCGGAGACATCACTACCGCTTCCTGGTAGTCGGCCAATCCCGCGTCGCCGCGCAGCAGGCCAACAGCAATGGCATACGGTACGCTGAACTTGGCGGCGTAGCCGTTCGGTGGATTTTGTTTGTTGGCCAGCGGTTCCCACAGGCGGTGCACGATGCCCTCGGCCGTTTCGCATTCGATACTGGCGATATCGGCCGGATCGAGGCCATCGGCCACCAGCTTGCGCGCGCAGTCGATGTATGGGTGCGCCATGGTGCCGCAGGCGTACGGTTTGAATGCGATGCCCGCCGCAAGCCAGTGGCTCCCGACGCCGTCGAGCATGGCGTCAAAATTGCCGTCACGCTGGCGTGCAAATGCGTGGAAGAAGCCATGCTCGCCTTCGAACATCGTGCGCGGCCCGACAAACCCGGCCAGTGCCAGGCGCGCGGCCCGGTAGCCGGCTTGCGCCGCCCAGCCCGGGTGCATGCGCTTGGTCCACGCGCCTTCGGCCAGGTATTCGATGATCCCGGATGACATACTGGCGGCGATGCCCATCGCATCGACCAGTTGCCGCTGATTCAGTCCGAGCGCCGCCCCCACGCCGGCCGCCGCTCCGATTGTTCCGAACACCGCAGTTGGGTGAAAGCCGGCCTTGTGCACCAGCTTGGGCGCCACGACGCACATGCGGCAAATGACCTCGGCGCCCACCGCAATGCCAAGTCCGAGGCGCGCGCCGCTCAGGCCATGTTGTTCGGCCGCGGCCAGCAGCGCCGGCACCACCACCGCGCCCGCATGCGCCGGTCCGCCTTCATAGGTGTCGTCGTAGTCGTCGCCGTGCGCCGCCGTGCCGTTACAGATCGCGGCCATGCCGAGGCTACGGCCGGCGGCCTGGCCAATGACGGTGCATTCGCCGGGTTCGTCGGTGGCGGCAAGCGTGGCTTGCATGAAATCGCTGTGGCGGGCCGAGATGCAAATGCCTGCCACGTCAATCAGCAGCGACTGGCACACCGTTTCCATTGCCGCCGGTGTGAGCGGCGGCAGGGCGGCGATCGCCGCCGCCAGCCGTTCGGAAACGCTTTCGACGGGAGATTCGACACTCATGCTTGTACCTCTTTGGCGACGACCGGTTCAACCGGCTTGGATTTGAAAAATTCGCTCCACAGTGAATACGCGGTGAGCACCACGGCGAGCGACAGCAAACCGAGCGACACGTTGTCGGTGACAAAAATTTGGAGGTCGCCGCCCGAGAGTAGCAAGCTGCGCCGGTAGTTCGACTCGATCATGAAACCCAGCACGACGCCCAATACCATCGGCAGCAGCGGCACCTTGCAAAAACGCAGGATGTAGCCGAGCACGCCAACCCCGATCACCAGGCCGACCTCGAACATGCTTTGATGGATCGAGTACACGCCCGACAGGGCCAGCGCGAGGATGAATGCGATCATCCATGGCTTGGGACGATTGACCAGCCAGATGCAGGGCGTCAGGATCACCAGTCCCAACAGCAGCATCGCGATATTGGCCACGAACAGCCCGCCATACAGGCCGTACACCACTTCCGGCGCCCGTTCAAACAACAGCGGACCTGGCTGCAAACCGTGTATCAGGAAGCCTCCCAGCAGGATGGCGGCCGAATTCGACCCTGGAATGCCAAGGCTCAGCAGCGGTACCAGCGCGGTCGACGTGACGACATTGTTGGCCGCCTCTGGTGCGGCAATCGCCTCCGGCGAGCCCTTGCCGAATTCTTCCGGGTTGTTCGACCAGCGCTTCGCTTCCGAATACGACATGAACGCGGCGACGGTGCCGCCGGCGCCGGGCGTTACCCCTTCGATCGTGCCGATCACCGAGCCGATCGCGGTCGGCTTGAACAGGCGCCGCATCATCGCCAGGTTCGGCAGTTTCAGGCGTGCGTGTTCGGCGCTGGCCTTGGCCCATGCGGGCTGGCTGATCTGCGCCAGCATTTCACTGATCGCAAATAGACCGACCATCACCAGTAGCGGCTTGATCCCGCCCAGCAGGTCGGGATGGCCGAAGGTAAATCGCGTTACGCCCGAGACCGGGTCGGATCCGACCATCGCGAACATCAGGCCCAGCGCCGCGGCCAGCAAGCCTTTGAGCAGCGAGCCGCCGGACAGGCTGGCGATCACCGAAATGCCGAGGATGCCGAGTGCGAAATAGGCCGGCGGGGTGAATGCCAGCGCGACCATGGCCAGCGGTTCGGTGGCAAGCACCAGTACTGCCAGCCCGAACAGGCCGCCAACCAGGCCGGCGATCAGCGAGATCCCCAGGGCTTCGCCAGCGCGGCCCTGGCGCGCCATTGCATAGCCGTCGATCGCCGTCGCGGCGGCCGAGTTGGTGCCCGGCGTACGGATCAGAATGGCCGGAATCGAACCGCCGTATTCGGCGCCCACATACGTACTGGCCAACAGCACAATGGCTGTGACCGGTTCCATACCGTAAGTGAGCGGCAGTAGCAGCGCCATGGCGATCGATGGCGAGATGCCCGGGATGGCGCCCCCGAGTATGCCCCACATGACGCCGGCAAATGCGCCGGGTATTGCCCAGCTGTTAAACAGCGCGTGCAGCGCGCCTGAAAGTGCCTCCATGTTCAGCTCCCCCCCCACAACGAGCCGACCGGCAATGGAATAGCCAGCAAGACATCGAACAGCAGCCAGAGCGCAGCCGCCCCCACCAAGGCAATCGGCAGCAGCATCCGGTCGCGCAGCGCGCCGCTGAACCAGGCGGCGCCTGCCAGCAACAGGGCGGTGGTGACGATGTAGCCCAGGTAGGGTGCGACGATAACGAACACGCTCAACATCGCCAGCAGCCCAAGCGCCATCCAGTGCGGCCGCATGCCTGCAGCGAATTCCTCGGTGTCCCCGGCCTCGTCCGGCGCCGCCTCGGCAGGCGCGCTGGGCGAGCGCCGCAAGCTGCGTGCCGCCAGCAGTGCCCCGATCATGCCCATGGCCCAGCCCAAGGCGGTTGGCAATCCGCTCGCCCCGACTTCGTCCGACAGCAGGCTTTCCGGTATTTGCGCCGCCAGCGCGATATAGGCGCCTGCGACCAGCATCGTGACGACGCCCAGGGTGAGATCCATCGGATCGGTCCTCATTTGATGACCCCGAGCTCTTGCATCGACTGGGTCAGCTCGCCGACAAATTCAGTCGTGAATTTGCCGGACTGCTCGCGGCCCATGAATGAGGCCACCAAATCGTTTTTGGTGTAGCTGGCTTTATAGGCCGGATTTTCAAGCGCCTTCTTGATGCCCGCTTCCAGCGCGGCGGTCACGCTTGGCGGAATGCCTTTCGGTCCCGCCAGGCCGCGAAATTTGCGCACCGTCAGGTCGACCCCTTGTTCCTTTACAGTCGGTACTTGCGGCAACAAGGCGAGACGCGTGTCGGAGAACGTGGCGAGCAGGCGAATTTTTCCGGCCTGGAGCTGGCCCTGCAGTTCCTGCATCTCGCCGACGCCGATGTCGAGCGTGCCATTGAGAACATTGATCATCATGTCGCCGCCGCCTTCATGCGGCACCACCGGCACCTTGACGCCGGCTTTGCGCGCCAGCCGTTCCATCGCAATACGTTCGAGCGAGGCCGGGTTGGCCGCGCCCCAGCGGGATTTTCCTGGCGACCGGCGTGCATGCTCGAGCACTTCAGTGAGGGACTTCCACGGCGCATTGGCACGGGTGAAAATGACTTCCGGATCCTGAAACAGGATCGCGACCGGCTCCAGGCCCAGATAAGTGACTTCCGGCTTCGATAGCAGCGAGGTCTGGATGTAGGTCGGCGTGGTGGCGTAGAACACGCTGCCATCCGGTTTCGCCTTGGCCACGTACGCGATGGCCTTGGCGCCGCTGCCGCCGCTGACGTTTTCGACCACGAAATTGACGCCCATGATCGGTCCCAGCGTGCGCGCAAGCTCGCGCAGGAAGACGTCGCTGCCGCCGCCCGGGCTCGAATGGGTCACCAGCGTGACGCGGCTGTGCGGGTAGGCCTCGGCACTGTGGGCATTGGCGCTGGCTGACAGCGCCACCACTACGCTCAACAGACCAGCAAATACAGCGGAAGCATTCTTTTTCATTTTTGTCTCCATAGGATTTTTTTTAACACCGAATTTTTCCAACCCCGGCGGGTCCAGGTGGGCACGCCGGGTCATACGGTACCGCTGTCGTTGCTGATGTTTCGAGGTGCTTCAGTTGCGCGTGGCGGCGGCCAGGAGGGCCGTCAAATTTTCCTGACGTGCCAGGCTGCGTGACAATAACCACGCCTGCTCGGCCTGCGCTGCGCCAATGATCGGCGTGCTCTGGTCGACAAACTTGGCTTTTAACTGGACTTCATTGAGCGGCCGCTCAAGGCTGCCGATCGCGTGCTCGACAAACACGTGCAAGGTGCGCCCGTCCTTGGTCTGCACCGTGACGTCGGCCGATGCCTCGTCGATCGTATCGTCGACGATCGCCTCGACCCTGGCGCGCAAGGCCAGCACCTCCGGCAGGTTCACCGTCTGGTCCGTGTATTCATGTTCGCCGGCCTTGCCGAACAACAGTCCGACCGCGCACGAGTGGTAGACGCTGAATTTGCTTTCCAGGCCGGTTTGCGGGGTCTTCTTGCCGGTCAGTTCGAGCACCAGCGAATGGACCCGAATGCTCACCTTTTCTATCTGCTCTGGCAGCAGCGCGTGTTCTTCGCGCAACTGGACGCAGCCGTCGATGCTCGGATGAATCACAATGCCGCAGGCGAAAGGCTTGTAGGTATTCAGTTCGATTTCCCAGCGCTCGCCCAGGGCGTCGGTGACTTCGGACCAGTCGGTCTTATCGGAAAACACCTGCAGCAGCCCGCGCGGGGCTTCGAGTGCCCGGTGCGATGCGGTAAAGCCGTGCTTGGCCATGAGCGCCGCCATCAGGCCCGCCCTGGCCGCCGCGCCCGGATGGAATGGCTTGGTCATGGTGCCGAACTGTTCGCGCAAACCAATCGGCTGGGATGCGGCAATACCCAGCGCCATCTGGGTCTGCGCCACGCTCAGTTTGAGCAAGCGCGCGCAGGCAGCGGCGCTGCCCAGCATGCCGGTTGAACCGGTGATGTGCCAGCCACGGTCATAGTGGTCGGGATAGACCGCATTACCGACGCGGCAAAACACTTCCACGCCGATCACCAGCGCATCGATGATGTCGCGCCCCGATGCGCCGATGTGTTCGCCCAGCGCCAGCGCGGCCGATGCCACCGGACCGGCCGGGTGGATGATCGTTTTCAGGTGCGTGTCGTCGAAGTCGAAGGTATGCGAACTGATCCCGTTGAGCAGTGCGGCGCTCCCCATGTCGACCTTTTCCTTGCGGCCCAGCAGGGAAGCCTGCTTCGACGGTGCCAGTTCCTGCACCGCGGCCAGGGCCGCTTCGACGGTTTCATGGTCGGACGGGCCGATCGCGCAGCCGAACCAGTTGGCGAAGGTGCGGTGCGCCTGTTCATCAACTGCATCGCTCCAGCCGCGCGACGGGTGGTTGGCGACGAAACCGGCCAGGATTTCGGTAATGGGCGGCGCGTTATGGTCGGCCTTGACGGTGGTATTGCGTGCCATGGATCGGGCTTTCTTGGAAAGGTCAGGAAGAGGAAATGGCGGTAACGCCGCCATTGAGCAGTGCCAGGCGCTTGCCGGCGGACTTGACGTGGTTTTCCATCAGCGTTTCGCAGCCGCGCACGTCACCGGCCTTGATCGCTGCAACGATCTGATGGTGTTCGCGCAGGGACTCGAGCATGCCGACGTCGGACGACAGGTTTTTTAATCGGGCCAGGTGCAGGCGCTGCACGACGCCACGATAGACCTCGCAGAGCTGCTGGTTGCCACCTGCGCTGACGATGTCCCAGTGAAAATACAGGTTCGCTTCGTAGTAGTTGGCGACGTCCTTGCGGGCCGCGGCGCTGTTCATTTGTTCGAGGCGACCCTCCAGGGTCGCAACCAGCGCCGGCGATGCGGCAGCAGCGGCAGCGCGGCCGGCAAACGCATCGAGCATTGAGCGCAATTCGTACAGCTCCGCGGTTTCCTGGGCAGAGACCTGGCGCACGAACACGCCGAAGTGCTTGCGCGACTCAACCAGGCCTGTGCTCTCGAGATCGCGCAGGGCTTCGCGCACAGGAACGCGCGAGACCCCGAGCTGAGTCGCGATGACCGGCTCGGTAATGCGCTGGCCCGCCGCAAGCTCGCCGCGCAGGATCGAGGCCAGGATCTGATCGCGGATGACGTGCGCCAAAGGCACGTCGCGAATCTGCGTCAAGCGGCTGCCTGCGGCAGTAGAAGTGTTCCATGGCATGGCAAAAGACATAACAATTTCCGTATAAAGTATACGATATACGGTAACGTACAATTATTAGTCCGTCAAGAAACTATTGACATTCAGACAGACGCTCCTGGATCACCGTCCACGTCGCTCAGGCGACGGTGTTTCCCTGGCTTTCTTGCGCAAATCAGGAGAGGCAGCGTAGAGCCTGGGGCTCCGGCAGTCCGGGCGTGCGGCTCGTTGCTCATCTGGTGAAACACGAAGATGAGCTGGCACGGTCAGGCAAGTGGGAAGCGAGGCCGCAGCCAGATGTCAGGATGGTGGGCGAAGGCGATGGAAGGCCAGGAAGCATGGCGTCGCCTGGCGGCGCCAGCGGCGCGAGGTGGACCCTGGAATTGAGGCTGCCACGCTCGAGATCCGGGCCATGGAGGTGGCCGGCCTGGGAAACGAACCGTTGCGGTACCGATGCCCGTGACGAAATATTGAAGGCAACGCAGGCTGCGCCGGGCAACCTGGAAGAAGTGGAGCGGCTACGACCGGCGCAGCCTGGTCGACACCAAAATGCGCTGTTTCACACTGCTGGCGGCTTTGCCGCCGACGCGTTCGAGCACCGTGTGAAACCTTCTACCTGCTGCTTACGGCGCCAACGCCTTCTCGATCTTGCCCACCAGCTGAGGATCTTCCGGCGTCACCTTGCTCGGGAAGTACTCGACCAACTTACCGTCGCGCCCGATCAGGTACTTGGTGAAATTCCACTTCGGTTCCTGCCCGGTCTGCTTCGCCAGGGCCGCATGCAGCGGATTCGCGTTCGGCCCCTTCACCGGCGTCTTGGCGAACATCGGGAACTTCACGCCATAGGTGTTGTAGCAGAGCTCGGCGATTTCCTTGGCATTGCCGGGTTCCTGGTTGCCGAAATCGTTCGACGGGAAGCCCAGCACCACCAGGCCGCGCGGATTGTATTTCGCGTACAGCTTCTCCAGGCCTTCGTACTGCTTGGTAAAACCGCAGTAGCTGGCGGTGTTCACCACCAGCACCACCTTGCCGGCGTACTGGCAGAGGTCTTGCGGCGCTTCGTCCTGCAGGCGCTTGAAGTTCTGCTTGAGCAGCGCCGGGCAGGCGGCGGACGTCGAACCGGCTGCGACGACGGGACGGTGCGGCACGACGCCGGCCGGTTGTGCGGCCGCGGACGAGACGGCGGCGAGCAGGGCGAGAGGCAAGATGGCGGTTTTCAGCATGATGGGTCCGGGTAGTAACGCAGGGTAGTAAATCAGGCGTCGAGCTTGCGGTGTTCAATTTTGAGGCAGTGGTTCATCACCACGTCGAGGCCGGCCGCGCGCGCCAGGTCGGCGGCCGCCTGGTTTTCGATCTCGAGCTGCATCCACAGGCAACCGGCGCGGATCGCGATGGCGTCGCGCGCCAGCGGCGGGATGTCTTCCGACTTGCGGAAGCAATCGACGATGTCGATGCGCTGGCCGCTCGGCGCGAGCGCATCGGCCGCTTCCTGCAAGCTGGCATGCACGCGTTCGCCGAGGATCTCGCGGCCCGCATATTGCGGGTTGACCGGGAGGATGCGGTAGCCCTGCTGTTGCAGGTATTCGGCCACGCCGAAGCTGGCGCGCTCGGGCTTGTTGGACAGGCCGACGACGGCGATCGTTTTGCTCTCTTGCAGGATTTGGGGAATCGTTCTCATGGGGGCTCGAAAGGGGTCGGGGTTCGGCGTAAGCTTAACAGGTTTGCATCATTGCGCCAGCAAGCACACGCGTTGCAAGCCGCTTCGCGGGACGTTTGCGCGAACCCGGCAATCTGTGGAAAGATGGCGCCTTATCTCATCCATGAATGCCGCCATGAAGCTCGCACGCACACCCCGCGCCCTCGCTCCCCGTTGCTTCGCTCCCCTGTTCCTCGCACTGGCCGTCGCCGGTTGCGCGCTCAAGCCAGGGACGGTGGACGTGCCGGTCGTTCCCGTGGCCGACTGGGGCGGCACCCCGGCAGATGCTGCCCGTGCACGGCGCCATGCCATCACCCACATCACGCTGCACCACCAGGGCGAGCCCTTCAAACCCGGCACCGACCCGCGCCAGTACCTGCGCAATCTGCAGACCTGGTCGCGCAACACGAAAGGCTGGCTCGACATCCCCTACCACTACATCATCGACCTCGAAGGCCGCACCTGGGCCGGGCGGGACATCGCTTACGCAGGCGACACCAACACGGAATACGACCCGAGCGGCCATGCGCTGATCGAAGTGGTGGGCAATTTCGAGGAAGTCGAACCGAACCAGGCCCAGCTCGACGCCGTCGTCGACGTGATGGCGATGCTGGCCAAGAAATACAAGGTGCCGGTCGAGCGCATCGCCAGCCACCGCGACCATTCCGATAAAACGGTGTGCCCGGGCGCGAACCTGTACCGCTATGTGCAGAGCGGCTACTTCAAGCAGAAAGTAGCCGCAAGGTTGGCGCTGCCGGGCGCCGCCACTCCCTGAGCCGGGGCGGTTACAGCTTGCGCGCCTTGATCTGCCGCCCGTTCTGGTGCAGCACCAGATAACTGCTCTCGGCCCCATCGAAACGCACTTCGGCTTCGATCGCGCGCGCGAAAAAGGCGGTGTCGCTGGCAGGGAATATCTCGAGCTTGGGCTGGCCGGTCGCCTGGGCGTAGTAGCGCTCGCCCTCGCGGCTAAGTTGGAGCACGAAGCCCGGCGCCAGCTCGTAGCGGCCGGCCCGCGCATCGAACGCGGTATCGGCGATCTTGACGGTTTGGCGCTCGGCGGGCGCAGCGCCAATGCGCGGATGCTTGACCTCCTTGCCGTCCTGGACCATGGTCACGCCGCTGACTTCACCCTTGTCGTTGGGTGCGAATTCGAAGTATTCGAGCCCGTCAGGAATATAGAAACCGGTCTGCGAGTACGCTTTCAGGTGCACCGGCGGACGGCCGCTGCGCTGCATGGTCAAGGTGTCGCCATCGCGGCGGAAGGTGCGCGTGATCGATTTCTCGATCTCGTAGACGCCGGTATAGCGATCCAGCGTTGCGCCATCGAGCGTCATCGCCTTGAACTCGCGGTAGGGCTTGCCGATGGCGATCGCCGCTGCCTTGGTCGCCACCACGCCCGGGTTCACCATGCCACCGTCGGCATTGCTCAACACGGCAACGTAGACCTTCTGCTCGGGCAGGCGCATGGCGTAGGTCGAGAAACCGTTGATACCGCCGCCATGCGCGATCGTCCGCGCTCCCAGCAGCTGGCGCACTTCCCAGCCATAACCGTAGCCTGTCGATTTGCCGTCGGCAAGGGTGTAGGGGGTGAAAGCGCGCTGCCAGCTGTCCGCCTTGAGCAACTTGCCGCTCGAGATGGCACTGTCCCAGCGCGCCAGGTCGTCGACCGTGGAGACCAGCGAGCCCGCCGCATACGGCTGCGTCATGCTGAGGGGCGCGCTGCGGCCATAGCCCTGCCCGTCGCGCGAATGCCCGAGCGCGCGCGGCGCCTTGCCGCGCTCATGCCCTTCGTAAGCCGTGTCCTTCATCCCCAGCGGGACGAAGATGCGCTGTTCGACGAACTTCGCATACGGCTGGCCGGAGACTTTCTCGATGATCGCGCCCAGCAGGAAGTAGCCGGAGTTGTTGTAGCGGTAGCTGGTGCCCGGCTCGAATTCGAGCGGATCGTTCTTGAAGCTGTCGATCATGGCGGCGACGCTCATCTCCTTTGCCATGCCCGTCATGTAGCCCGGCTTGCCGGTGTAGCTGACGATGCCCGAGGTGTGCGTCAGCAGGTGCTCGACCGTGATCCGCTTGCCGCCGCTCGGGTAAGCCGGGAAGAAGCGCGTGATGTCGTCCGTGAGCGCGAGCTTGCCCTCTTCCGCCAGCATCAGGATCGCGGTCGCCGTGAACTGCTTGGTGATCGACCCCAGGCGCAGGCTCATGTCCGCACTCATCGACTTGTTTGCGGCCGTATCGGCCATGCCGTAGGCCTTCCGGAATACCGTCTTGCCGTCCTTGACGACGATGACGCTGGCGCCGGGTTCATTCGCCTTGTAATACGCGCCGATGCTGGCGTCGATGGCGGCGGCCAGCGACTGCTGCGACTGCGCCTGTGGCGGCGCCGCCGAGGCCCCGGCGCCGGGTGCGCCCAGCAGGACCAGCACGGCGATGCAAACTGCGGAAAGTTTCAGCATTCAGGCATCCCTTCTTGTGGAGTTGGTATGCCGCGACTGTACGTCCGTGCCTGTTCTTGAACAACGCCTGATGGATGAACTGCCGAAAACGCAGGATGAGCTGCACCGCAGGCAAGCCCAACAATCGGGATAGGGGCAGTCGGCATGCTGACTGGCCCCTCCCACACCACCCGGCATGCGGGTCCGCACCGGGCGGTTCGAGTAGTTGAGGTCAAGTTTCAGCAGCTCGCGGTAAATCGTGGCCCCACGCCGCCAGTGTTTCAAATGAATTGCACGTAACCGGTGGCGCATCCATTCGTCCAGCTTGCCAAGGACGCGTGGAGTCACTCCGGCATCGTTCACGCGTTTCCGCAAACGGTCGATCAGGATGTCGTGGTTGACCCGATCAAAG
>JAQGLR010000065.1 GCA_028292765.1 Massilia sp.
GCTTGCCTGCCGGGGGTCAGACTAAGTACAATGAACCTGTCCTGCTAGGAATCACTGATGCGCAATGAAGTAGCCTGCCAAAGCTGCCTCTTATTTTTAGTCTAGGCTCCCAGCCTAGTTTCTCTACAAAGCCCGCTCGCCAAAGCGGGCTTTGTACTTAATGGTGTTGCTCGGCGGGGAGGGGTAATTTTTTTGTCCGTGAAGCGGCGCGGTGTTCGAGCCACTGGTTCAACTCTCCCTCAATCCAGCCAACGATCCGCTTGTTGATTTGCACGGCTGCAGGAAATGTCGGGTCGTCGCGGGTAAGACGCCACAGTGTCACGTTGTCAATCCCGCCAAGTTTGTCGCAGACGGCTTTGCGTCGAAGTATTTGCATTTTCGCTCCCTACCTGTAATTCACATCAATGCAGGAAGTTTCTAGGAGGCGACGGTGTCGGTCACGGATTGCCGAACGCAAATTTTTGCGGCTGAGAATCCGAGGTGCTGTTTGCCAGAGGAGGAGGTTGCAATTCAGCTGACGGCTGCCGTAGCTGTTACTACTGAGGCGCCGATTGTCGGGTAGCGGCTGGGAAAGTGTATATGGAAGGTACTATAGATTGGGGTGTTCGAGTGTGAAAGCTAGCGGGAGTCGGTCTCAAAGCGGTGACTTCCAGTTTAACGTCTAAGCATGAGCTGAGTCCCTGCGATGTCGCAGGACAAAAAAAGCCCCGGGCCATTCTGGCACCGGGGCTTTTCTATTTAGTCGTAATTCGCCAGAAACGCGGTGCGCTCCTCCGTCATCCGGACGGTGCAATCGGCAATCAGGATCGGCTGCAAGGTACCGCCTTCGGCTTCTTTGCCGGCTTCCTCGCAGCGCTGGTCTTTTTCCTTGATCCAGGCGCGCTGGCTACCCAGCAATTCAGTCCGCCGATCGGTACTCAAGGAATCCATGACGCGCTTGTATTCGTCGTTCAGCTTTTTGTCGGCGATGGTGTATTTGCGGCTCAGGCACTCTGATTGATAAACGGTGATGGCAAGGTCGAGGCCCTTGCACACTCCGGACTTTTCCACGGTGTCAGGCACCTCGGCTTCGGCTTCGGATGCCTGCGCGTTTTCGGACTGCGGCTGGCTTTCGTTGGCTGACGTTTCAGGCGTTACGGTAGCACCGGCGGCCGGCGTGGCAGCCGTTTCGTTGCCGGCTGCTTTTTCCCTTGCGTTTTCGATTGCAGCCGCGGTGTATAGATCGATCTGCCGCAGGTCGCCCACGAGGAGGCCGCGCACGGCGACGATATGGTCGTTTTTATCGTCCAGCTGCGAGTCGAAGTCGATAGGCAGCTTGTAGACATCGCCTTCCGGACTGCCGGTTTTGACGACGAGCGTCGCCTCGCAACTGACTTTCTTGATTTTCTCGTCAGATGCAGACGGGCGCATGTTTTCCAGGGTAAGAGTTTCGTCGAGCAATGCTAGTCCGATCTTCTCCCTCGCCGCCGCATCCACCCCGATCTTGTCGAGAATGATTTGCTTGACCAGGGTAAGGGTAGCAGGGTCGGAGCACTTGGGCGGCTCCTTGGTACATGCCGCCAGCAGGGAGACAAAAAGGAGGGCAATCAACGACTTGTACATGAGGTGTCCAGGGTGAGACCGGGTTGGGAGAGTGCATGACTACTGATTAGAGGCGAATGACTTTACGCTTGCGCAACAATTGCTGTCAAGAACGACCTGGCCTTTGTTGAACGCTGTCATCACCCTGACACACTCGCCAACTATTCTGCCCCTCCATGGACGCGGCTACCGCCGCACGCAATCACGCAACCCTGGAGAGCAAACGCATGACCACGACCCCTGAACTGTCCCGCCGCCGCCTTCTGCGCCTGCTCGGCGCTGTCCCGATGCTGCCGCTGGCGAGTGTGGCCGGGGCCTCGCTGTTGACCGCCTGTGGCGGCGGCGACGACAGCGACGGCACGCTGGCGACCGCACCAGCCGGCCCGGTCGCCACCCTCGGCACCATCAGCTTCAGCTCGATGGCCGCGCCAACGCTGGCCAATGCCGCCGCGATGGCGACCACCACGGTCGGCTCGACCATGACGGTCAACTTCAGCGATACCAGCAAGCTCGATTTCAAGCTGGCTTACCAGCCCTTCTTCATCACCGGCGACATGGTGTCCAACGGTGCCGGCGGCACCATGCTGGCCGGCGGCTACTACAACATCCGCAACCAGCCGATCATCGACACCACCGTGCCCGGCAAGGAACGCCAGTTCTTTTCCGACGCCCCGGACGGCACCTCGCTGCTGAGCGTGCCAAACGCCAGCGTGCCGGGCGTGAAAGGCAAACCCGTGTTCGCCGTCGTGCAGTTCGAATACGCGACCTTCGCCCAGGACGGCAAGACTGGCATGTACGGCCGCCTGCCGTCGCCGATCGGCGTGCTGACGCTCGACCAGGACCAGGCGACCGGCAAGCTCACCCTCGTGAACTACCACAACGTCGACACCTCCAGTGTCGAGGGCCTGTGGATCACCTGCGGCGCCAGCCTGTCGCCGTGGGGCACCCACCTGTCGAGCGAGGAGTACGAGCCGAACGCCTTTACGGCCGCAACCGACGCGCAATTCCGGGCGTTCAGCCAGAATTTGTACGGCAGCGAGACGGCGGCCAACCCGTACAACTACGGCCACATGCCGGAAGTGACCGTCAACCCGGACGGCACCGCCTCGATCAAGAAGCACTATTGCATGGGCCGGATTTCGCACGAGCTGGTGCAGGTGATGCCGGACGAGCGCACCGTGCTGATGGGCGACGACGCCACCAACAGCGGCTACTTCGTGTTCGTGGCCGACAGGGTAAAGGACCTGTCTTCCGGCACCCTGTACGTGGCCAAGGTCGGCGCCGGCTTCTCGCTCGACCCGCAGGCGGCAGCGGCGCCCCTTGCCTGGATCAGGCTTGGCTCGGCTACCAGCGCGGAAATCCGCGCGCTGGCCGCCAGCGTCAAGCCGATGCAGATCATGGACGTGCGCACGGCCGACCCGCAGGACGCGTCGTACAAGAAGGTAGCCGCCAACGGCGCCATCGAATGGATCAAGCTGATGCCGGGCATGGAAAAGGCGGCCGCCTTCCTTGAAACGCACCGCTATGCGGGCCTGGTCGGCGCTTCGATGGGCTTTACCAAGATGGAAGGCACGACCGTCAACGCCCGCGACAAGGTCGCCTATTCGGCGCTGCAAAACTGCCAGAGTTCGATGGTTGCGGGTAATGCGCTGAACGTGCCGGGCAATGGCGTATCGATCCCGAAGGCGCTGAACGCCGGCGCGGTGATGGTCCTGAACCTGACGGGCGGGCAGAAGGACACCGCGGGAGGCGCGATCGCCAGCGAATGGATGCCGGTCGACCTGAAGGCCTTGCTCACCGGCGAAGACATCGCCGCCGACGCCCTCGGCAACACGGCCAATCCGAACCGCATCGGCAACCCGGACAACCTGAAATTCTCGGAAAAGATGCGCACCCTGTTCATCGGCGAGGACAGCGGCCAGCACGTCAACAACTTCCTGTGGGCGTACAACATCGATACCAAACAGCTGTCGCGCGTGATGTCGATCCCGGCCGGCGGCGAATCGACCGGCCTGCATGCGGTCGATGAGCTGAACGGCTGGACCTACATCATGAGCAACTTCCAGCACGCGGGCGACTGGGGCGGCATCCACAATGTAGTGAAGGGGACGCTCGATCCGCTGGTGCGGGCGAACTACAAGGACAAGTTCGGTGCGGCGGTTGGGTATTTGACGGCGGAACTGAGCCAGACGCGCCTGGCGAAGGCTTGATGTGCGCTGATTGATGCGATACTGCTGCCCTTCGAACAGCGGGGCAAGCATGGCCATCCTTTCCCAACTCATCCTCTATCCGATCAAGTCCTGCGCCGGTCTGGCACTGGAAGAGGCCGTGGTCACCGTGTCCGGCCTTCAAGCGCACGGCATCCACGACCGCGAATGGATGCTGGTCACGAATGAAGGCCAGTTCCTGACCCAGCGCGAATTCCCGCGCATGGCGACGATCGTGCCGCGGGTGGAGGGCGGCACGCTGGCCGTATCCGCGCCCGGCATGCCACCCCTGCGCCTGCCGCTGGCGCAGGAAACCGGCGCAACGCTGCGCGTGCAGATCTGGGACGACACGGTGGAGGCCGATGACTGCGGCGACGCGGCGGCGGCCTGGTTCGGCCGGGCGCTCGGCACGACTTGCCGGCTGGCGCGCTTCAAGCCCGGGCCGGCACGCCCGACGAGCACCAAATGGACCGGCGGCGCGGCTTCCAACGCGCGCTTCGCCGACGCCTACCCGCTGCTGCTGATCGGCGAGGCTTCCCTCGATGAAATCAACGTTCGCATGCTTGCCGCCGGCCGCGCGGCGCTGCCGATGGACCGCTTCCGCCCGAACCTCGTGGTCGCCGGCACCGATCCTTTTGAAGAGGATTACACCGCGTCGCTGCAATGCGGCGACATCCGCATCAAGCCCGTGAAACCCTGCGCGCGTTGCCCGATCCCGGCGATCGACCAGGCCACCGGCATTCCCGGCCCGGACCCGCTCGACATCCTGCAATCCTGGCGCGCCAAAGCCGTGCTGGACGGCGCCGTCTGCGTCGGCATGAACTGCATCCTTGCGGAGGGTAGCGGCGGCACCCTGCGGGTGGGGCAGGCGTTCGACGCCAGCCTGTCGTTTTAAGGCCGCGCTTCCCGGGGCTCTGGCCGGAAACTTAGCAATATCGTATCCAAGCGGTGGCGGATCGCGTAATGTAACG
Source organism: Massilia sp. (assembly GCA_028292765.1). Lineage (GTDB taxonomy): Bacteria > Pseudomonadota > Gammaproteobacteria > Burkholderiales > Burkholderiaceae_D > Telluria. The sequence goes on from JAQGLR010000065.1 coordinate 4,760, forward strand.
GGCATTGCTGAAAGGAATGCCATGCACCAGCCGGACGCTCAGTCGGCCACTCAGTCGACCCCTCCATCGCGCGACCTGATTGCCGAGAACGAAACGCTGCGCGCGCAGATGGCCTACGTCATGGAGCAGGCCCGGCGCAACCACGAGATCATGTCGCGCCACCAGGCCTTCGACCTGGAAATCGTCGGCGCCTCGACGTTTACGGAGCTGGTCGGCACGATCTTCCGGCTGCTGCCCATCATTTCCGAGCTCGACACCGTCACCCTGTCGCTGGTCGACCCGGATGCCGACATCTATACGGTGATGTACAAGCTGGGCGTCGATTTCGAATCGCTCCCCAGCCTGCTGTTCTGCGAGCATGCGGTGTCGCTCGGTTTCGAAACCTATGAGGGCGAGCGCCTGCGCCCGCGCCTGGGACCCTACACGCGCGCAGAGCACCATGCCGCCTTTCCCCATCCCCCCGCCGGGCTGCAAAGCGTGGCGCTGGTGCCGCTGCTGCGCAACAAGCGTCTGATCGGCAGCCTGAACCTGGGCAGCACCGATATCCAGCGCTTCACGGCCGCGCTCGGCACCGATTTCGTCGAGCACATGGCGTCGATCATCGGGATCTGCCTGGAAAACGTGATCAGCAACGAGATGCTCAAGTACATGGGGCTGACCGATGCGCTCACCGGCGTCTACAACCGCCGCTACATCGACCGCCGCCTGATGGAAGAAGTGTCGCGGGCGCGGCGCCAGGACTACCGGATTTCGGTGATGTTCATCGACGTCGACCATTTCAAGCTGGTGAACGACCGCGTGGGACACCAGGCCGGCGACGACGTGCTGCGCGAAGTGGCGGCGCGCATCAAGATGGAACTGCGGGTGTCGGACGCGCTCGCGCGTTACGGCGGCGAGGAATTCGTGGTT